>CAZRXE010000211.1:0-12467 GCA_964603695.1 uncultured Heliomicrobium sp. | reverse complement strand
CCGGCGGGCAGCGCGCCCGAAATCAAAGCGAAAATGTAATTGCCGCCGACAGGCAAGGCCGACAGCGTTTGGCTGTAAGCCGCGCCAATTTGTCCGCCAGACAAAGTCGCCGGAGACAGCGCAACGGTCGGACAGGCGACAGTCAGGTTATAGCTCTGATTGCCTGTGCAGCCGCCGAAACCCGTCACTGTCACCGCGAAGTTAAACGTGCCCGTGACGGTCGGCGTGCCGCTGAAGACTCCGTTGTTGAAGCTGACGCCCGGCGGCAGCGTGCCCGCGAGCGCGAAACTGTAACTGCCTACGGCAGGCGCAGCCGTCAACGAGGCGTTGAATGCCGCGCCGGCCACGGCTCCGGGCAGGGCGGAAAGCGTGATGGTCGGGCAATTGACCGTCAGCGTGAAGCTTTGCGTGGCGATGCAGCCGCTGCTGTCCGTCGTCATCACGCTGAAACTCGCCGCGCCGGAAGCGGTCGGCGTGCCTGTGATCGCGCCGGAAACGTCCAGACTCAATCCATTCGGCAACGCGCCCGAAACCAGCGAAAACAGATACGGCCCGATGCTGCCCTGTCCGCTGAGCAATTGACTGTAGCTTTGACCGGCGACGGCGTTGGACAAAACGGCTGGCGTGATCGCTCCGCCAGCAGCCGTGAATGTGCAAACGCCGCCGAACCAGAAGCCGCCGTAGACTGTGTTCGTGCCGTCGCTGATGGTGCGCGTGGCGATTTGACCGGCTGTACCGGTGATTTGCGTCGAGCCGTTGGAGCTTGCGCCGCCGCCGCCAATAACGGATTTGCGAATGGTGTAGCCGCCGCCGGAGCTTTGCGCAAAGGACGGCATCGCGCCGGCCGCAACAAACAGGGCCACGGCGACGATCAAGTTCGTCAGATTGAAGGATCGGTAGTTCATTAGGTGTTCTCTCTTGGGTACGCATCGCCTCCGGCGTGCGGGCTTTCAAGTTCCGCACGCCGGAGGCGATGCGTACCCAGCAAAGCTTTATTGATTGCGGCAAACGTCGGCCTGTGGGTTTTGCGCGCAGAGTAGTTTGCGCAGGCCGTCAATCACGGTTTGTTGTCCTTTGAGTTGTTGTTCCAGCCGTTCGATTTTGGCGTCGCGGTCTTTCAATTCTTCGTGTAAGCCTTGAATGGCAGCCATCGCCACGCCGTCCGCGTCCACGGTCGAGATGGTTTCGGCGCTGTCGCCGAAGCCGAAGAGCCGGTTGAAGTCCTGTGAGATTGCGCCGATGTGACGGACACGGGCGTCTTCGGCTTTGTAGTTCCAGGTTTGAATCGGCAGTTGCAGAACTTTGCGCAGCACCTCGCGTGAATTGACGGCGGCGAAGTTGGTTTTTAGCGCGCGGCTGGAACTGTTCGTCCAGGTTCCGCCGGTGGTCAGGTATGCGCCGGTCGAAGTTTCCAGAAAGCGCCCGCTGGTGGCTGTCGGACTGTTGTTCGTGCCGAACCACATATTCTGGGCGCGGACGACGAATTGATTGGTTGTCGTTGCGCTGATCGTGCCGGTGGAAGAACTATCGCCATACACAAAACTGCCCTTTTGCCCGTTGGTTGAAGCACGCTGGCCTACTGCAGTCGAGTAGTCACCGCTGGCAGTGGTTCTAAAGCCTACTGCCAACGAATAATCTGCGCTGGCGGTGCCGTCTATAAGACAAGTGGAATTTTGCCCGGACGCGGTACAGCCACCGAGAGCGATGGCGTCGCTCGCGCTCGCCGACGAAAATCTGCCGATAGCAATTGAGTCACTACCCGTTGCATGTGATTCGTATCCCGTCGCAAAAGTACGATCCCCGCTGGCAAGGGTGTTATAGCCGAAGGCGAACGAGCCGCTGCCGATATTGGAATCATCCCAATATGTCTCGCCATGGAAACCACTGCCGTCCAGCTTGCCCGCGCGAAAGGCATACTTGTTCGGATACCACATCATGCGAATGCCCGCGCCAGTTGCTGGAATCGAGCCGCTGCCCTCTGTCCCCAAAGCCACAAAGCCATTGGTCGGCGTGAACTGCACCAGCGAGCCGCTTTGAATCAGGTTGGCATTGACCATCTGGTTGACTGTGAAGGTATTGGCCGCGCTGAGCAACGCGACGTTCGACGACAATCGTGAATCCGACAGTGTGCCGCTGCTGATATTCGTCGCGTTTAGGCTAGTAATGCTGCTGCCACTGATTGTGCCGGAAATCGAACCGGAGACGGTCAGGTCGCCGTTGATCTGCGTGTTGCCGGTCGTGCCGCTGATGAACAAGCCCGGTTTAGTCGTGTCGCTGGTGTCGCTCGAAGCGAAAAGGCTGTAGCCGCCCGCCGCACGCACGGCGAACTGATTGTCCGCCGCCGCGCTAATGGTGCTGCTGGTGGAATTGTCGCCATATACAAAACTGCCATCCTTTCCGTTGGTCGAAGCGTTATGGCCCAGCGCGGTCGAGTAGTTGCCGCTGGCGGTGGCGACAGAGCCGAGCGCAACTCCTCGTTGTCCACTGGCGACATTTTTTTCTCCCAGCGCGAGCGCGTGGCTACCACTGGCGGTGACGGCGTCTCCCAACGCAATCGCAAAATTTCCGCTGGCGGTAGCGGTGTTCCCCAGGGCGATTGTAGATTCCCCACTGGCGGTCGAATTTTCACCCATTGCAACCGAAGCATAATTACTCGCCGTTGAGGATATGCCCGCTGCGAAGGAGTTTTGCCCGCTAGCTCTGGTAGACGATCCCAGGGCGACTGAGTGAGAGCCGACGTTGGCGTCATCCCACTGCGTGCCGCTCACTTGTCCAGCGCGGAAGGCGGCTTTGTTCGGATACCACATCATTCGCACGCCTTCGCCCGTTGCCGGAATCGAGCCGCTGTTGAAAGTACCGGTCGCCAGCAAACCGTTCGCGCCCGAAAAGATTTTGTTGCCCGTGAAGGTCTGATTGCCCGTGAGTGTGGCAATGTTTGACGACAGCAGCGAATCCGACAGCGTGCCGCCGGCAATATTGCTGGCGTTCAGATTGGTGATGCCGCCGCCGTTGCCGCTGAACGTTCCCGAAATCGAGCCGGAAACGGTTAGGTCGCCATTGATGGTCTGGTTGCCTGCGAAGGTGTTGGCCAAATTGAGCAGCGCAACGTTGCTGAAGCTGCCGCCCGAAATCGCGCCGGAAACAGTCAGGTTGCCGTTGATTTGCGTGTTGCCGGTCGTGCCGTTGATGAACAAACCCGGCTTGGTTTCGTCAGTGGTGTCGCTGGACGCAAACAAACGCAAGCCGCCCGAAGCCCGCACGTTGAATTGATTGGTCGCCGTCGCGTTGAGCAACGTGGTGGTGGAATTGTCGCCGTAAACGAAGCTGCCGTCGTTGCCGTTGGTCGAAGCGTAAGCGCCGAGCGCGGTCGTGCGCGATCCGCTGGCCGTCGTATTGCTGCCCATCGCAAACGAAGACGATCCGCCGGCAGTGGTGAATGAACCCAGCGCGACCGAAGCCGTGGCGCTGGCCGTGGTCTGATTCCCCACCGCAAACGAGCTGTTACCGCTGGCTTTGGTCTGATTTCCCATCGCCACCGACAGCAAACCGACGTTCGCGTCATCCCATTCCGTGCCGCTGACGGAACCGGCGCGAAAGGCGATCTTTTTCGGATACCACATCATTCGCTGCCCCGCGCCGGTCGCCGGAATCGTGCCGCTGTTGAACGTCCCCGTCGCCAACAAACCATTCAAACTCGAAAAGATTTTGCCGCCCGTGAAAGTCTGGTCGCCGCTGAGCGTGGCAATGTTTGACGACAGCAGCGAATCCGACAGCGTGCCGCTGGTGATGTTGGTCGCGTTCAGATTGGTCAGGTTCGCGCCGCTGCCGCTGAAACCCGTCGCCGTAATCAGCGCTGCCGAAAAACTGCCTGTCGTGTCACGCTTGACGATGGTGTTGTCCAGGTTGGCGTCTGTTGCATTGTTGGCTGCGGTTGCGCCGCTGGCGACGTTGCTGGCGGTCACGCCGCTGACCATCGAAACCACTGTTGCGCCTTGCGTACCTGTCACATCACCCGCGAGCGAGCCGCTGAAGTTTGTCGCAGTAGTCGCACTGGTTGCCGTCGTCGCCGCATCAGCACTGGCCGCACTCAGACTGCGAATAGCGTAAGGAGTCGAAGTAATTTGCTGGCGCGGGCTGAGCGTCGTAAAGCTGCCGTTGCCCGCCGGACGCACGCTGATTTCCAGATACCGCGTCGCGCCGGGAAAGGCCGTTGCGCCGAAATCCAACTCCACGCTGAACACGCCCGCCGTCACCGCCACGCCGAAAACCGTGACGGTCGAAGGCGAACCTTGCAACGAGCCGCCGGCCAATTGGTCGTAAAGCTTGAATTGAAGATCGTAGCTGCCGGTGGCGAGCGAGCCGCCGAAAGTCAGGCTGCCCTGGTAAGTGAACGAGGTGGTTTGCGCCTGAGCAGTTGCGCAGAGCGCGAGCAGGGTCAAGACGCATCCGATGATGAAGTTTGGTTTGAAAGAGAACGTTCTTTTCATACTGGTCAACCCTCCTATTTCAGGCAAGTTTCATAAGTGCTGAAAAGTGGATGACAGTCTTTCTCATTTTCCATAGATCAATTGGAATTTTTCATTTGTCATTGATTGCCGATAAATGCTTGAACTGATTGGTCAATGGCCAATTTCAAATTTCATATCACAAATGGAAAATAAGCAGCGAACTGTTATCCGGGAAATGAAACTTGCCCTATTTCAATTCTTTTGGTCGGCAGACGGCGGCCTGCGGTTGTTGCGCGCAAAGCAGTTGGCGCAAGTCGTCAATCACTTCCTGCTGTTGTTTGACACGTTGTTCCAGCCGATCCACTCGTTGTTGTTGCTGTTGGATTGTGGCGTCGCGGTCTTTCAGTTCTTCGTGCAAGCCTTGAATGGCGGCCAGGGCCACGCCGTCCGGGTCAATGGTGGTGATGGTTTTGTCGTTTTCGCCGACTTTGAACGTGGCGAAAAAATCCTGCGCCATTGCGCCGATATGCCGGATGGAACGGTCTTGCGATTTGTAATTCCAGGTGGAAATCGGCAGGTTCAGCACTCCACGCAGGATTTCGCGCGGCGCAACCGATTGGAAATTTTCTTTGGCATTGCGGTCGGAGATGGAATTCCAGGCGCCGCCGCCCGCACTGATGGTCACGCCCGTGTCGTAGTTGCAGCAGGCGGTGAAAAAGCGTATGCCGCCCGCCGCGCGGACGTTAAATTGATTGTTGGCCGTGGCGTACATCGTGTGCGAGGGCGCTGTGGTAGAACCATCCCCGAGTGCAATCACTCCGCTGTAGGTGGTCGCGTTTGTGCTGTCGGAACTGCTGGACGCATCTCTGCCGAGTATGAGGGAGAAGTTACCAGTAGCGTTGGTTCGCAATCCGATGCAGGTTGCGAATATGCCGGAAGCCAGGCAGGGACCGATGGCGGTTGAGGCAAGTCCTTGTGCTCTTGAAGCAGGACCGAGCGCCAGCGCATCGTCGTTGGTGGACTGCGATTCTGAACCAAACGCGATTGCTCCAAGGCCACTTGCCGTGCCGCTAAAGCTGAAAGAGCGTTCGCCGCTGGCCGAGG
This sequence comes from uncultured Heliomicrobium sp., assembly GCA_964603695.1. Lineage (GTDB taxonomy): Bacteria > Acidobacteriota > Blastocatellia > RBC074 > RBC074 > RBC074. Next base: position 6,915 of record CAZRXE010000211.1, on the reverse strand, counting down.
CGTTTTGGCCGGCGGCGAAGGCGTTGTTGCCGCCGGCTGTGTTGTTCTTGCCCAGCGCGGCGGAGCCAGTGCCGACGTTGGAGTCGTCCCATTGCGTGCCCGTCACCTGCCCGGCGCGAAAGGCTGCCTTGTTCGAATACCACATCAGCCGCGCGCCTGCGCCCGTCGCCGGAATCGAACCGCTGCCGACCGTTCCGCTCGCCACAAAACCGTCGCTCGGCGTGAACTGCACGAGCGACCCGCTTTGAAGTAGATTGGCGCTGACCGTCTGATTGGCCGTGAAGGTATTGGCCGAACCGAGCAGCGCCACGTTCGACGACAAGCGCGAATCCGGCAACGTGCCGCTGTTGATCTTGCCGGCGTTCAGATTGGTCAATCCCGAACCGTCGCCGGTGAAAGCATTTGCCGTAATCGAACCGGCGGAAAAACCGCCCGTGGAATCACGCTTGACGATGGTGTTGCCGTCACTGTTGGTAGTTGCGTTGTTGGCCGCGGCCACGGCGGTCTGCACGCTGGAAGACAACCGTTCATCGTTGAGCGTCCCTTGATTGAGGTTGCTTGCGCTCAAGCCGGTCAAGGCTCCGCCGTCGCCGGCGAAGCTGGGAGCAATGATTGCTCCGCTAAAGGTTTTGTTGCCGCCGATGGATTGATTGTTCGACAGATCAACGAAGTTTTGCGTTGAAGACCCCGTTCCGCCTTTGGCCACGGACAAGACGCCGTTGACGTTGTTCGGATTCAGATTGGTCAATCCCGAACCGTCACCGGTGAAAGCGTTGGCTGTAATCGAACCGGCGGAAAAGCCTCCCGTGGAATCACGTTTGACGATGGTGTTGCCGTCATTGTTGGTGGTGGCGCTGTTGGCCAGCGTTGCACCGTTGGCGATGTTGTTTGCGCTGACGCCGCCGACCGTCGCCACGGTTGTTGTCCCTTGCGTGCCGGTGACATCGCCGCCGAGCGAGCCGCTGAAATAGGTTGCGGTGGTTGCGGTCGCTGCCGTGGTCGCCGCATCCGCTGAAGTCGCGCTCAGGCTGCGAATGGCATACGGCGTCGAAGTCAGTTGTTGGCGCGGGCTGAGTGCCGTAAAGCTGCTGCCGCCGGCTGGTCTGACACTGATTTCCAAATACCTAGCCGCGCCGGAAAAGGTTGTTGCACCGAAATCCAAATCCACGGTGAAAACGCCACCCGTCACAGTCACACTCGAAACCGTGACCGTGTTGGGCGAACCTTGCAACGAGCCGCCGGTTAATTGATCGTAAAGTTTGAATTGCAGATCGTAGCTGCCGTTGGCCAGCGTGCCGCCGAGAGTCAGGCTGCCTTGATAAGTGAACGAAGTGGTTTGGGCCTGTGCGCCGAATCCTAAAAATAGGAATGCCAGCGCGAAGCGAAGGGCTCGGGAGAGAAGTTTTTTCATGGTTGGTTCGCTTTTTACAAAGGTCGTTTGGATTCCGCGCATTGCCCCTGGCAATGCGCCGGCGATGTTTCCGCAAGGAGTTCCTGAAGTTGATGCAGGTTTTCTTTGAGCATGTAACCGCAGGCACCCGCCTGCCGCGCGGCTTCGCGCAAGCGGGCGTCGCCGAAGCTGGTGACGATCAGAACGCGGGCCTCGTCGTGCGCGGCGCGCAAACGGCGAGTGGCTTCCAGACCGTTGACCCTCGCCATTCGCAAATCCATCAGCACCCAGTCCGCGCCATTCAGATGATGTGCCTCATACAACGGCAATGCCTCCGCGCCGTCCGCGCATTCGTAAATCTCCGCCGCGTCGCCAATCAACTGGCGCAGCAAATGCCGCATGGCGGGGTTGTTTTCGACAATCAAGACTCTCATAAGGGCAATCCATTTGGTCTTGCGTGCGGGCCTGAGCCGGCGCCTGCCGCAAAAACGCAGGCGGGTTCGCCGCGCAAGCCCGCACGCAAGCGCACTCACCGTACACAGGCAGTATCCTGAAAATGGCGGAAGGCTTGAATAGAGAACAACACACGATTTTCTGTGTGTTGACGCACGGGTGGGCCGTCGCGCCGCCGAACAGGCTTCAACGGCGGCGCGGGAAGGGAAGTCGCGGTTGATGGATCAAGGTCGGGTCAGGCTTGCGGCGCAAGCTGTTGGCGCAGTCGTTCGAGTTCGGCGCGCAACTGCTCGTTTTCCGCTTCGGCTTGACCCGCGCGAATTTCGGCTTTTGCCGCGCGGGCGGATTCGGCGGCGCGGCCTTCCGCGCCGGTTTCAATCAGATTGCCTTTGGCGTCGCACCAGCGCAGCCAGACGCCCGTGCCGTCTTCGTAAGTGCCTTCCCACAAGGTCAGGCTGAGGCTGATTTCGGGCAATTGATAATCCTGGCGGCGGCGGTAGCGACGGCCGGCAAAGCCGCGTTCGTAAACGCGCAGGATGTCGTCGCTGAGCAATTGTTGCGGGTCGTAAACCACGTAATACGTGACATCCATTTGCGCGTAGCGTTTGAGTTTGGTGTCCAGTTCGTGGCCTTCCTTGTTCGAAACGATTTCGATCACCACGTCCGGCGGTTTGCCGAAATGCCAGATGAAGTAGGAGCGATTGACTTTCGTTTCCCAATCGTAGGGCGTTTCAACGTCCAGGCTCAGCAACATATCCGGCACAAGCGGATTGTTTTCCGGTTTCGAGAAGACGCCGACGTTGGCCGTGGCCAGGAATTTCCGTTTGGCATTGGGTTCGGCTGCGTTTTCGTCTTCGCCTGGCGGCGGCGTCCAACTATCGTACAGCGTCGTGACCAGAAGACGCTGCTGCGTGGCTGACGGCATATTGGATACCGGCTCCTCGTTTTCCGTGATGATGTTGGCGAGCAACTGTTCCCAATCAAATTGAGGTTCCATAGTTTTAGGTGTTTGTCAGGCTAGTTCTGCCTGATGTTCAACCGCGAATTTCAGCAAAGCATGGCTGCCTTGCAAACCGAGTTTGTTGGAGATGTTGGTGCGGTGATTGTCCACCGTGCGGTAATGGATGTGGAGTTCCTCGGCGATTTCTTTGCTGGTTTTGTATTGGGCGATCAGTTTCAGCACGCGGCGTTCGGTAGGCGTCAGGTCGTTCAGGCCGGGCGTTTGTTGAGCCAGCAGGCCGATGCGATCCATGCGTTGCAGCAAATAACCGGCAAGCGGCGCGCTGACGAACGGGCGTCCCTGCGAAACGGCGCGCAAGGCTTCGACGATTTCTTCCAGGGCGCTGTCTTTCAGCACGTAGCCTTTCGCGCTCAAATCCAGGGCTTTGTTGAACAGGGTTTTGTCCCTGTGCATGGTCAGGAAGATGACGGCGGCGCCGAGTTTGCGCTGCTGGGCTTCGCGCGCTACTTCAAAGCCGCCGAGTTCCGGCCCGCTCTGTGTCGGCATGCTGACATCCAGGATGGCGATTTGCGGCTGATGCTGCGCGATTAAACTGAGCGCCTGTCGCCCGTCCGAAGCTTCGGCGACGACTTCAAAATCGGTTTCAGCTTCGATCATCTGTCGCAGTCCTCGGCGAATCAGCGGATGATCGTCGGCAATGAGTACGCGAATTGGGTGTGTCACGGTAAATCCAAAGTAATAGTGATGACGGTTCCCTGACCGGGCGATGATTGAATGCTTTCCTTGCCGCCCAGCAAGCGCACGCGCTCGGCCAGGCCGGCCAGGCCGAAGCCGCGTTCCCGACGGCGCGCCGCTTCCGCCGGATCGAATCCCCGGCCATTGTCTTTTATCACAACCGTCAGCGTTTGGCCGTGGCGGCGCAGCGAAAGTTCCACGGTGTCGGCTTGCGCGTGTTTGACGACATTGTTGACGGCTTCCTGAACGATTCGATAGAGGTTGATTTCCGCCTCGGGCGAAAGCCGTCCGCGCAGGTCTTCCAGCGCCAGTTTGAATTCAATGCCCGAAGCTTCGGCAATGCGTTCGGTCATGGCGGCGATGGCGTCCGTCAAACCGATTTCGTCCAGGTGGTACGGGCGCAGGTTGTGGGCGATCTCGCGGACTTCCTCAATGGAGCGCGTGGCCGCCGTCGTCACCTCGTCGAGTGGTGCGCGCGCTTTGCTTTCCGGTTCCAGCGCGCGCCGCGCCAGCACGGCCCAGTTTTTGATGACCAGCAGATTTTGTCCCAGGCCGTCGTGCAATTCGGCGGCGATGCGTTTGCGTTCGCCTTCCTGCGAAGCCAGCAATTGCCGCGCGAAAACTTCCTGCGCGGCGCGCGCGCGTTCGAGCTTGCGAATGCGCCGGCGATAGAGCCAGACGGACAGCGTCAGCCCCAGCGACAACGCGACTCCGGCAAACCACGGCGTTCCCCAAATCGGCGGATGAACCAAAATCGAAATTGTTGCTCCGGTGTCGTTCCATACGCCGTCGCTGTTGGCGGCGGTGACGCGAAACGTGTACCGGCCTGCTTTCAGGCGGGTGTAGTAGGCCACACGACGATTGCCCACTTCGTTCCAGTCCTGATCCAAACCTTCCAGACGATATTTGAACCGTACGTGTTCAGGTTTGATGAAGCTCAACGCGGCGTAGTTGATTTCCAGTTGCGCGTGGTGCGGGTAAAGCTCCACCGTGCGGCGACTGTCCAGCGTGTCGCGGTCAATCGTGACGGCTTCAATCACCACGGGAGGCGGCACGGCGTTGAACTGCACGGCTTCAGGGTTCACCACGGCCACGCCGTTCAAGGTCGGAAACCACAAGCGTCCGTCCGAGGCTTTGAGCGCCGCCGGATGTTTGCCGCCGTTGCATTCGGTATTGAGCATTCCATCGGCCTTGCCGTAGCTGACGGCATCAATCCGCCCGCGACGCCCTTCGGCGAATTCATTGAGCTGCCGGCGGCTGACGCGGTGAATGCCTTGATTCGCGCCCATCCAGAAATAGCCGCGTCCGTCTTCCAGAATGGAAAAGACGTTGTTGCTGAACATTCCTTCGGCCACGGTGTAGCGCGTGAACTTGCCGTCCTTGAACCGATTCAATCCGCCGTCGTAAGTGCCGATCCAAAGCACGCCGTCGCCGTCTTCGTAAATCGCGCGAACGCGATCGGACGACAGCCCGTCGCGCTGCGTGTAGATTCGCAAGCGTCCGTCCACATATTCGGCCAAACCGCCGTAACTGCCGATCCAGACGCGCCCGCGCCGATCTTCAAAGACGGGCTGAACATATTCCTGCAAGCCGTCACCCGTTCCGAACCATTGCTGAACGCCGTCTTTTTCGCGCAGCAGCGCGGCGCGAAAGCCATACCAAAATGCGCCCGTGCGATCTTGAAGTATCGTCAAGGGCACTTTGGTAAAAGCCGCCGCCCGGTCAAAGGAAAATCCGCCGTTCTGAAACGCGACCACCCCATTGGATGCGCCCAGCAACAAACGCCCCGCGCGATCTTCGTACAAAGAGCCGACGGGGCTTGCCTCTCGTGACCGTGGAAAAGCGAGCGGGAAAAACTCGAACTTGCCGTCGTGAAAACGATTGACGCCCTGATTGCCGATCCAGATGTTGCCCGCGCGATCTTCCAACACAGGGTAAAACGTTCTTCCAATCAGCCCGTCTTTTTCCGAGTAAGACGTGATGACTCGCGGCGTCGCGCGCATCAAGCCATTGGTGCGCGTCCCGATCCAGAGCGTGCCTTCGCGGTCTTCGTAAAAGCAGGAGATATTGTTGCTCGACAATCCCTGCGCCGTGGTGAAGAGAGTGAATCCGCCGTCCTTGAATCGTGCCGACCCGGCGCGCGAGCCGAACCAAAGCGCGCCCGTGCGGTCTTCATAAAAGGAAGTCACGGGTGCGGGCGGCAAGCCGTCCTTGACGGTGTAAATGCTCAGGCCGTCGCCCGCCAGCAGCAGGAGTTCTCCCGGACGCGAAGTCCCGATCCACAAACGGCCCTGCCGATCTTCGTAAAGTTGCTCGTAGACGCCTTCCGGAATCGTGAAGGCCGCCCATTGCCCATTGCGAAAGCGCCGCAATTGCGTACCGCGCCGCAACCAGATCGTGTCGGCACGGCGTTGATAAAAAGTATCAATCGCGAAGCTTTCGGCCAGCAGCGCGAACGGTTCAAAGCGCCCACTGCGATAGCGCGCCGCGCCTTTCCGCGTCATCGCCAAGACTTCGCCTTCCGCCGTGCGGATGATGGCATTGACATCGTCCTGGGGCAGCCCTTGTTTGACGGTGAACAGCATGAAGCCGCCGTCGCGGTAGCGCGTCAGCGCGCCGCTCTCGCCCTTGATCCAGAGATTGCCTTCATTGTCTTCCGCCAGCGTGCCCAATCGCTGGTTCGGAATCGCGGGCGTATTGGCCGCGTCGAAGACCGTGAACTGCGCGCCGTTGTAGCGCACCAGCCCGTTGAAGGTGGTGAACCACAGATAGCCGTCGCGTGTTTGCAGAATGGAATTGACGCTGTTTTGCGGCAGGCCGTTTTCGGTCGTCCAGGAATCGAAACGGTATTGCGCCCACGCCGGCGTTGCCGATAACAGCGCCGCCAGCCAAAGGCCGCCAAATAGTCTGTTGAGGAAGGAAAAGTCGTGTTGCATCACTCCAGGCTTTACCTCAAACAAGAACAGGGGAAGCAGTCGGACATTGCCGCTGCTTCCCCCACGGTTGATTGAGCTGAATTGTGGCTCGGTTATGGTTTGGGTTGCGCGGTGACGGGCGCATCGCCCGCGCGGCCTTGCGCCACCGTGCGCGTTGCGCCGTCCGAACTTTGCAGCACGTACCAGCGATTGTCCGACTTGCGCCAGACGGTCGGGTCAGCTTTGCCGTCGCCGTCGTAATCGCCCACCGCCGGAGTGTCCAGGTAAGGTGCATAGCCCGCTCCCCAGAACTTGGTTTCTGTCGCGCCGGTCGAACTCTGGACGATGTACCAGTTGCCTTCCGAACCGCGCCAAACGGCGATGTCGGTTTTGCCGTCGCCGTCGAAGTCCGCCGGTACGAGAATGTCCGTTCCCAAGCCCCAGGCTCTGGTTTCCACTTT
>CAZRXE010000210.1:0-8293 GCA_964603695.1 uncultured Heliomicrobium sp. | reverse complement strand
CCGACGGCACACTTGACGCCGCTTTCAACGTGAATGTGAGTTCGTTTAGCGTCATCTCGGCTCAGGCTATCACGGTGCAGCCGGATGGGAAGATTCTGGTCGGGGGAACCTTCACCAGCATTGGCGGGGTGACGCGCAACTATATTGCCCGGCTCAATGCCAACGGCACGCTCGACACCGCCTTCAACCCGAATGCGAATGGGGGTGTCCGCGCTATCACGTTGCAGACAGATGGGAAGATTCTGGTCGGGGGTGACTTCACCAACATTGGCGGAGCAGCGCGCACCTACCTCGCCCGGCTCAATGCCGACGGCACGGTGGACCCAAGCTTCAACGTGAACATTGGGCCTGCCCCTCGCTACGTCAATGCCCTGGCAGTACAGAATGATGGGCGGATTGTGATTGGAGGTGGCTTCACCAGCGTCGGCGGGCAAACACGCAACTATATCGCCCGACTGACCGACACGGGGCCGGCGTCGCAAACTCTTTCAGCGACCGTCTCGACCATCACCTGGTCGCGCGGTGGGACCAGTCCCGAAGTTGACCACGTCACCTTTGAATACTCGACTGACGGTGTCAACTACACCAGTCTCGGCGCCGCCCTGCGCATCGGCGCAACCAGTCACTGGCAATTGACCGGGCTGGCGTTGGCACCGGGAAATCTGTACCTGCGCGCGCGCGGTTACCAAATGTCCAGCGGCGCGTATGGCGATGGATCGAGTTATGAGGCGGTACAATTGGTAAATATTGTCATGCCTAACACTCCGCCAACGATCACCGCCGGCGCAACGGCTACTCGGCAGCAAAGCGGCGCGGGCGCGCCGCACACGATTGCCACTGTGTATGACGCAGAGACGCCGCTCGCCAATCTGGCCGTGACGGTGATGAGCGCGCCTGCGGGTATCACCATCAGTTCCATCAGCGCGCCGGATGCGACCACCGGCGCAGTGACTGCAACCATAGCGGCGGATTGCACGGCCACGCTCGGCAGTAACACTGTCGCGCTCAAACTAACGGATAGTGGTGGATTGACCGCAACGGCAGACCTGATCATCAACGTCACTCCTGCGCCACTGCCGACTATCGCGGCCTCTGGCCCGACAACGTTATGTCAGGGCGGCAGCGTGACGTTGACGGCGAGTCCCGCGAATTCGTATCTCTGGTCGAACGGTGCAACGACGCAATCAATCACGGTCAACGCATCAGGCAGTTATTCAGTCACGGTGACAAATGCCAACGGCTGCTCCGCTTCATCCGCCGCCACAACCGTCACCGTCAATCCGGCGACAGCCATTGACGCGCAGCCGGCGAGTTTGACCAGAAACGCGGGTCAGAGCGCGACTTTCTCGGTCACGGCCAGCGGCGCGAACCTGACGTATCAGTGGAGCAAGAATGGCTCGGCGATCAGCGGCGCGACTGCCAGCAGTTACACCATCGCTTCAGTCACGACCGGCGACGCAGGCAATTACGAGGTGGCGGTCGGCGGGCTGTGCGGAGATCTTAGCTCCAACATCGCCGTGCTGACCGTCAGCGGCGGTTGCGGGACACCCGTAGTGAGCCTCACTGCGCCGGCCAGCGGCGCGATTTATGCGGTAGGGACGCCCGTCAACTTTGCCGGCGTGTTCACAGACACGGGCGGCCAGCCGCACACGGCAAACTGGAACTTCGCCAGCAACCTGGTCAACGCCAACCAATCGGGCGCGGTCAACGAGACTGCGGGCACGACGGGCACGAGCTACACATTCGCCCAGGCGGGCGTTTATCTGGTGACGCTGACCGTCGCCAACAACTGCGGCAATTCGGCTTCGGCCGACACGATTGGCGTGGATCAGTTGTCGGCGCTGGTGGTGGTCTACGATCCGAGTGCCGGCCACGTCTCGGGCGGCGGTTGGATCACGTCGCCGCCGGGCGCTTACGTGCCCAGCCCGACGTTGACCGGCAAAGCCAACTTCGGCTTCATCTCGAAGTACAAAAACGGCGCTTCCGTGCCCGACGGCAACACCGAGTTCCAATTCAAGGCCGGCAATATGAACTTCAAGAGCACGGTCTACGAATGGCTGGTCATTGCCGGCGCGCGCGCCCAGTACAAAGGCTCCGGCACGATCAACAACGCGGGCGATTACCGCTTCATGCTGACGGCGATTGACGGCGAACAACCCGGCGGCGGCGGCCTGGACAAGTTCCGCATCAAGATATGGAACAACGCGGGCGGCGGCCTGGTCTACGACAACCAGATGAACGCGCCCGACAGCGCCGACCCGACCACGGTGTTGGGTGGCGGCCAGATCGTCATCCACACGGGCGGGAGCGGCGCCAACTTGGCTGCTCAATCGGCGCAGACAGTCAATGGCGATGGCCAAACCAGTGAGGCGGAAGTCGAGTGGCAAATCGTACTTGGCGCTGAAGGCGAGCAACAATCCGTGTTGTGGGGTACAAGTCAGGCGCCGTACTTCGACGTGATCGCGCCGGGCGATTACGACGGCGACGGCGTGACCGACTTGGGAGTCTTCCGTCGGGCAAATGGCCAGTGGCTGATCCAGCGCAGCACGGATTGCCGCGTGATAGAGATGCAATGGGGATTGGGTTCCGACCTGCCCGTGGCCGCCGATTACGACGGCGATGGCAAGACGGACATCGCGGTCTGGCGCGGGGCGACGGGCCAGTGGTTTATCTTACGTAGCTCGGATGGGAAGACGCAGGTGATGGTGTGGGGCGCGGCGCGGTTTGGCGATCTGCCCGCGCCTGCGGATTACGACGGCGACGGCAAGGCGGATGTCGCGGTATGGCGGGCGGCGGCAGGGAAATGGTACGCGCTCGGCAGCGCCGGCGTGATTATCAAAACCCGCGCGGCACCCGAGACAGTACAGAAATGATAAGCGTCACTGCCGCGCGCGCCTGTGAGTCGCTTGAAACGGTCAAATGAAAATTCGTGGGGCAGGTGTCCAACCTGATTGCCTGTCCTGAGGCAAGTTGGGAGCCTGCCCCACTCGTGTTCATAGTGTCCGGTTCGCCCAATTAACCGGAGGCGCTACAAGTAGCCATACCCCTGCGCCAAAGCCACGGCTTGTGCGAATTTGCTTTGCGCCGCGTGCGCAGTCTTGGCTTGCAGAGCTTGTTCAAGCGTTTGTTCCAAATCAGCAGGCAAGCGTATTTGCGTTGGGTCGAGCAAATGTTGGGCGTAATCGCGCGCCACCACAAGATCGGTTTCGGCCAGCGCCACGGCCAGCAAGGGCCAGAGCGTTGTCCAGTAAAAGGGTTGCTTAATCGGTATTCGGTCGAACATCGCCAATGATTCCAATCCCAATGCTTTTGCCGCCGTTAAATCTCCCTGGAGCCAGGCCAGCCACGATTGACTGGCTTTTACCTGCGGCGTGTAATCGGCCATCGGCCCGGCCCAGGTGGTGCTGAGAATGATCGGAAGATAAGCATTGACCTGTTCGACTTGCCCGCGCATGCGCGCCAGCACCATCAAGTAATTCGCCGCGCGCGCAATCCTGACCGGGTCACCCAGTTGTTGCGCAAGTGCGTAAGCCTGTTGCAGTTTTTCTTCGCCGGCGGCCAACTCGCGGCGGCACAAATGGAAAAACCCCACCCCAAACGTAGCGTCGTAGATCAAGTCAATCCACCCGGTTTCCTGCGCCGCCGCAATGGATTGTTGCGCATCTGCCAATACCTCATCCGCGACCACATAACGCTCCAGCCGAAACCGATAGAGTGTATAGATAATCAAAGCGCGTGAGCGTTGCGCCGGTGTCCCAAGTTTTTCAGCCAGCGGCAACACCTGCCGGCAAAGCGCATCCATCTCCTTGAGAGCGGCTTTCCAGTACCAGGCCCAGCAGCGTTCGACCTGTAATTCTATCCATTCGCGCCACAGCGCGTGGTCGCTCAGTTCGGTTAATGCTCCCAGACTGCTCTCCGCTTTTTCCCAGACCTGAAACGCTTCCGCATAATGACGCTCGATGGTGTGGGTGACGCCGATGCGGCGATAGAGACGCGCGGCACTCAGCGGGTCGGCGGCTTGCAACGCGAGCGCTCGGTAAAAATAAGCGCGAGCGGTTTCGTGCTGCCCGGTGCGCTCGGTGACTTCCGCCAGCTTTTCCAGTAACTGCGCCAACTGAACGCGGCGGCTTTCTTCGTTGGCTTGATTGAGTAATATTTCGACTTGCGTCAGCGCCGCCTCGTAAAAAGCGATGGCCTCGGCATTGGCGTAACCGGCACCAGCGTGATCGCCCGCGCGGATCAGGTAATGCACGGCCTTTTCCCTTACTGCGGCTTTTTCAAAATGATAAGCCAGCGTCGCCGCCTGTTCATTGAGCTGCGCAGGATAGATTTGTTCGAGCGCCTCGCCCACACTTTGATGCAATTGCCGTCGGTCGTTTTTGAGCAAGGAGCTGTAAGCCGCCTCCTGCACCAGCGCGTGGCGAAACAGATACGCCAACTCAGATTGCGCCACAGCCAGTTGAATCAGACCGGCGCTTTCCAGCGTGTTGAGTTGATTGAGCAGCGTCATAAGGTCAGCCGTTTAAGCGGTGGTGACGGCACAGGCGAAATCGGCCACTGAAGTCAGCCGCACAGGAAAAGCGCGTAACACGGACTCCATCGCAATGGCGTCGCCCTGTGCCGTCGCCAGCGTCAACGCCGCCATCGTTTTTTCCAAAGGATCAACAGCGACGGCGGCCTGCGCCTGCAATGCTTCAATGGGAATGTGTTGCACCGCGAAGCTACGCCGGGTCACTTGCTCGAAAATCGCCACGACGGCGAGCGGACTGAGCGCCTCCGGACCGCCAAGCGGGATGACGGCATTGCGCGCCGCCGGACTGTCGAGGGCGGCGACGGCGAATTGCGCCACGTCGCGCAGCGAAATCCAACTGACCGCATTTTGCCCCGTACCGAAAATCTGCGCCCGCGCGTTGGCAGCGTCGAAACCCACCAGCGGGCTGAGCCAGACTTCCATGAAGTTCGTCGGTTGCAGAATCGTGTAAATCAGACCGCTCTCTTGCAGACGCTCTTCCACCGCGCGTTTGGCCACAGTCAGCGGGCAATCCACGTTGAGATGCGCCGAAACGTAAACGAAATGCGCCGCGCCCGCCGCGCGTGCGGCATTGATGAGATTGATTTGCCCGTCGCAATCCACCGTCTGCAACGAATCGCCCGGCTGGCGCGAAATAGTGGCCGAAGCGGTCGAAAGCACCGCCGTGACGCCCGCGCAGGCCGCAGTCAGCGAAGCAGCGTCTTTCAAATCGCCCTCGACCAGTTTCACACCGAGAGCTTGCAGCGCGGCCTTTTTCGCCACGTCCGATGTTGCGCGAACAAGCGCACGCACGGGCCGGCCCGCCGCAACGAGTTGACGACAAATTTCGCTGCCTAAAAATCCGGTAGCGCCGACGACTAAATTCATAAGGGTTCTCCTGGTAAAACCCGGGTACGCATCGCTTCCGGCCTGCGAGGCTTTCAACTCCCGCACGCTGGAAGCGATGCGTACCAAGGCAACTTACTTCAACACCTGCTCCAGCACCTTGACCGAAAACTGGCGGCCAATCACCGAGGCGACGCGCAGGACGCGCTTGACGTCTTCGGGCAAACGATCAATGCGTGCGAGCAGCAGGCTTTGCAGATTGTCTGGAATTTCCGTGGCGGCGATTTCGCCCTGGACGACCCATTGGCCGTCACGCTGCGCCAGTGCGCCGTGTTCGATCAGCATGCGAATGACTTCTTCGACAAAAAAAGGATTGCCGTCGGCCTTGCGGAGAATCAGCTTGCGCGTGGCTTCGGGTAGCGCGGCGTTGTCGAGCAGATTGGCGATGAGCAGCGCGCTGTCGGCTTCGCTCAATTCGCGCAAGGTCAATTCGGCCAGACGCCCGCCCAGCATATCGCGGGCGGCTTTGACCAGTTGCCAACCCGGCGTTTCGCGTTCGGGGCGCGTGACGAAACAGAATAACAATGGCGCTTCGCTCGCCAGCGGCAAGAGCTTCTTGAGCAACTCCACCGAAGACGGGTCGGCCCAATGAATATCTTCGAGCAGCAAACAAAGCGGACGCCGCGCCGCTAGCGCCGTGAGCAGACGCCGCAACGACATCAAGTATTGGTTTTGCAAAGCCTGCGGATCGAGCTGGCGTACACGTTCGAGCGCCTCGCCTTCGAGTTTCAACGAGAGCAGATGACCGAGGTAGGGGTAGACTTCGAGCCTCGCCTCGCCGAACAACTCATCAGTGAGTCTGAGCAATGCGGCGCGTGTTTGCGGCTCTTCGGCGGCAGCCGGCGCGCCGATCAAACTGCGCACGAGGCTTTGCAGCAGGTGGTAAGCCAGCCCTTGCCCGTATGACAGACAATGCCCTTCGGCCCATTGCAGATTCTCTTGCGCCGCCGCTTTTTTCCATTCGCTCAATAAGCGCGTTTTGCCCAGCCCCGGCTCACCGGTGATGACGGCGACGCGCCCCAATCCGGCTTGCGCGACGCAGCCCAGTTGCAGCAGCGCGGTCAATTCGCCCTCGCGCCCGACCATACGGCTTTGCAAACCGGCTAGACCATGCACGCGATCCAGTTCAGTGCGACTTTGGCGGACTTCGGCAATGCGCACTTCGCCCGTGTGTCCTTTCACGCCCAGGCCGGTCATCTCCGCGCAATCAAAGACAGCGGCAATCAGGCGTTGCGTGTCTTCGGTCACCATCACGGCCATGGCGGGGGCGGCGGACTGGGCGCGAGTGGCCAGATTGACGGTATCGCCAACGGCGGTGAATTCAAACTTGAGTTGGCTGGTGATGTGGCCGATGACGATGGGGCCGGTGTTGAGGCCCTGTCGGATTTCAAATTCGACACCCTGTTGGCGCAACTCATCGGCGAGCAGGCGCGCCTGAGCGGCCATTTCAAGTGCGGCGCGCACCGCGCGCACCGCGTCGTCTTCGTGCGCGAGCGGCGCGCCGAAAAAAGCCAGGAGCGAATTGCCCAACACCTGCGCCACCGTGCCTTCGTAATGAAAGATCGTCGGCGACAGCCTGTCCAATGCCTGATTGATAATGACGGGCAGGTCTTCGGGGTCGAGCGCGTGGCCTGAGGCTGAGAAAATGGAAAAGTCGGCGAACAGCGCCGTCACGATTTTGCGCTCGCCTGTGGCGGGCTGGACGGCGCGAATTTTGTTCGCCAACGATGACGGTGTCGCAGCGGCAAGCCGTGACAACTGCGCCCGATCCGCCGGCGTCGCACCTCCGACCTGTTGGCCGCAACTCAGGCAAAATTTCGAGCCAGTGGGCAGCGCGGTCTGGCAATTGACGCAATACGCCATCAGCGCCGAGCCACAATTCAAACAGAATTTCGCCGCCGCCGGATTCTCGGTCCGGCATCGGCGGCAAAGATTGGCCAAGAGTTCGGCAGTTTTGTCCGGTGCTGCCGGCGACAGTGGCCAGCGGCGCGTAATTTGTTCTTCATCAACTTGAGGATATGGGCTGGCGCCCGGCCCACCATCCGCCAGCCGCGCCTTGAATTCGAGTTCCGCCGTGAGCTGTTTCAAATCCAGCGTGAGGTCTGTGATGATCTGGTAACGCTGCTCGCGGTCTTTGGCTAATGCCCGGCTGACGATGCGCTGTAATTCTGCGGGCAAGTCGGCAGCAAAGTGCGCGAGCGGCGGCGGATCGCTGCGCAAGATCGCGGCCAGCACATCGCTGGCCGTCGCGCCGTCGAAGGGCGGACAGCCCGCCAGCATTTCATACAGGACGACACCCAGGCTGAAAATGTCAGTGCGCGCATCCATCTTGTGACCGCGCGCCTGTTCCGGCGACATATAACTCGCCGTGCCCATCACCACGCCAGCGGCCGTGCTGTGTTTGCTCAGCGTCACAGTCGTCGAGTCGGTCATTGAGATTGGTGGCTTGGCCATCCGAGCCAGGCCGAAATCCAGCACCTTCACATAACCGTCGCGTCGCAGCATGACGTTTTCCGGTTTGATGTCACGGTGAATGATGCCTGCCGCGTGCGCAGCGGCCAGCGCCGCACAAACTTGCAGGGCGGTTTCAATGGCTTCGCGGACAGACATGTGCGGCTGCTCGCGTAAGCACTCGCGCAACGTCCGCCCGTCCACGAATTCGGTGGTGATGAAATAACCTTCCTCCGCGTGGCCGAAGTCGAATAGTGTAATGATATTCGGATGATTGAGCGTCGAGACCGCATGTGCTTCCTGTTCAAAGCGACGCACTCGATCAGCATCGTTCGTGAATTCCTCCGGCAACAGTTTGAGCGCGACCTTGCGTTTCAGGCGCGTGTCTTCGGCCAGCCAAACCTCTCCCATCCCGCCGCGCCCGAG
>CAZRXE010000209.1:0-2487 GCA_964603695.1 uncultured Heliomicrobium sp. | reverse complement strand
TGGAGCAGTTTCATAAAACTGTTCCATATGAAATTAGAGGAAGACACCATGTCGGTAATTAGTTTTGAAATGGTACTTACGCAAGCTGAACAACTTCCGCCGCAACAACGGGCACAGTTGATCGGCGTATTGGCGCAAAGCCTGGCGCGACCGGCTGTCGCACAATCTGAAAAAGTTTCTCTGGAAGAGCGTCGCGCACGCATTCGCGCCTTTCGCGGCAAATATCGCGGAAGCCTTTCCAGCGTGGATGATTTTTTGGCGGCCAAGCGCGAAGAGGTTGAATTGGAGGAAGCCCGTTATCCCACACAAAGGGCTGAAATGACTGAAAAGGCGCAACGATGACCTACGTTCTGGATTCAAGCGCGATGATTGCACTTGCCAACAACGAAACCGGGGCAGATGTCGTCGCTGCCCTGCTGGACGATCCGCAAAACGAGTGCTACGCACACGCCATCAACCTTTGCGAAGTTTTTTATGATGCTATCCGGCGGAGCAGCGAAGTTCAGGCACTAGAGCTTGTCAAAGACTTGTATGGTTTGGGAGTGATTGAGCGTCGTGACCTGGACATAGGTTTTTGGCAGCACACAGGCAGATTGAAAGCGATTCACCGTCGCGTCTCATTGGCTGATTGTTGCGCAATTGCTTTGACTCTGCGCGTGGGCGGTGAACTCGTCACTTCGGATCATCACGAACTGGACGCACTCAATGTCGCAGGCATCTGTCCGATCAAGTTTTTCCGATAGGCAAAGAAGCCTGCAACTTTCTAAAAGACGTGCCGTCCCTACTTCGGATTGATTTGAACGAGTAAGAGGTTTTCTCAAACGGAGAGACTGATGATTCAAGACGTTTTCGCATCCATTGGCGCTGCGGCGCGCAAACTGTTCACCAACTTCGGCGCGGTGTTGATCGCGCTGTTGTTTTACGCGGCGCTGTGGCTGGCCGGATATTTCTTCGTCACCACGCGCGAAGCCACGCAGTTGCAAGTCGTGTTGAGTTTGCTGGTGCTGCCGATTGTCGCCCTGATCGTCTTTTTCACGTTACAGGCGATTGCCCTCAGCTACGTGCGCATCGGCGTCGGCGCGGGGTATTTGCTCAAACGTGCGCTAAAAGATTTCTGGAAGCTGCTGGTTGTCAGCTTGCCGCTATTGTTGCTGGCCTGGGGATTGTGGGAATTGTTCGGCTATCTCGGCCAGAAGTTTGTGGCGAATGCCAAACCGCCGCGCCAATGGCTGGACTTGACGTTGACCGTGGCGCGCTGGCTGATTTTTTATCTGGCCTTGCCGTTGTGGGCGATTCATTTGTGGATGGCGGCCATTCGCGAAGGCCTGGCTTCAGCTTTCAAAGGCATCGGGCGCAGTTTGCAGGCCGCATTTTCACCGCGCTCGGTGTTGATTTACGCCGTGGTCATCGCCGTATTTGGCGCGCTGGCGTATTTCATAGCCTTCACCGAAACCCACGTTAAAAGCGAATGGGGCGAATTGTGGCTGGCGGGGATTCGCTTCGGGCTGGCGCTGTTGCTGCCTTTCATTGGCTGGATGCTGGCACTGGGCGCGCTGGCGGAAATGACCGCGCGGCGCGCGTTGAGCGAATTGGAGGTTTGAGATGAGAAGATTTTGGATTTCGTCCTTTTTGGTTTTGCTTGTTGCTCCTGCATTGACCCAAACCTTGCCGCCGAAAATTCAATTGCTCGAAACCGGCAGCTTTCACGGCGATGAAGTGAAAGTACGCTCCGGCGAAAAATTGCTGGGGCTTTACGTTGATAAAAATGGTTCGTCATTGATTTCCACGACGGTCAAGGTCAAACGTATTGTTGATGAGGTTGTGGATCAAGAACCGGGGCAGATGACCGGAAAAGAAGTTTCTGTTGCTCAGGCAAACAAGCCCATCTTTCTGATTAAAAACGCCGGGCTGTTGAGAGAAGGCCCGGTCGTAACTGTTTATCGTGGTTCAAAGTCGAAAAAGCATGAACTGGTGAGCCTGTATGAGGAGTGGAAGGGCGGTAAGACTGTCTCCTTGAAGTTAGGTGCGCAACAGTTTCAGCTTAAAGTTGTGGGGCGGCAGCGCCGGTTGACCGGAGCGTACCAGGGACAAACGGCATACGATCTAAAGCTGGTTTTAACCGATGGGAAACTTACGCAGACGCTTTACTCGATCAAAGACAATGTGGAAAGCCGTCCCTGGCATTTGGTGTGGGCTGGGGATGCCGATGGCGACGGCAAGCTTGATTTGTATCTTGACCTGAGCTGGCATTACAACGTTTCGGAAAGCAAACTTTTCCTTTCGTCCCAAGCCAAAAGCGGGCAATTGGTCAAAGAGATCGCCAAGCTCCTCACCACCGGTTGCTAGTACTACTGTGTTAGGTCGTCTGGCTTATTCACGCCAGATTTGTTGAGATATAGCGATGAAGAACACTCAAACGTCGCAAACCACTCGCCAGCAGCGGTTTGACCAATACGTCGCGTTGCTGGCAGAGGCGGTCGATCATCC
>CAZRXE010000208.1:0-16701 GCA_964603695.1 uncultured Heliomicrobium sp. | reverse complement strand
CTTCTTCAAAGGAAACTCCGTGCTTGGTTAGGTTGATCGCCGCTTTCTTGCCATTCCATTGAAAGTCCATTGCGCCGGTCCCGCCTTGCTGTTTGAGTTACCAATCAAAGGGTAAAGAAAAAGAACTCGAAGGGCAAAAGCGCCAGAGGCTACGAAGTCCTCGCAACGCACACCACACGAAAACCTAGGATTCCTCCATTGTAGTGAGGGTAGTAACCATCACGAAAGGCAGACCCGCATATCTGCCCCTTAGAAGCAAAGTCACCACCGCGAACGACACGATTACCGTCTACTGAAAACGGCGGTCCTTGTGGATTCTCGCTGGGACTCTGGCTGTAATAATCTTTTTTATCTCGCCAATCCTGACACCATTCCCAGACATTACCGTGCATATCGTGCAAGCCCCAGTTGTTTTCAAGCTTCTCCCCGACTGGATGAGTTTTGCGGCCAGCGTTTTTGTAATACCAGGCGTACTTTTCCAACATCTCCTCATCGTCGCCGAAGCAATACTTGCCGGCGGAACCGGCGCGGCAGGCATATTCCCATTCGGCTTCGGTGGGCAGCCGATATTCCTTGCGGGTCTTTTCCGATAACTTCCGGCAGAAATCAGTTGCCATCTGCCACGACACCTGTTCCACCGGCAGATTGTCGCCTTTGAAATGCGAAGGATTGTCGCGCATCACCGCCTGCCACTGCGCTTGCTTCACTTGATATTTGCCGATGTGAAAGGGCGAAAGCGTGACGGGATGAATCGGCTTTTCGTCGTCGTACTCGTTCGATCCCATCTGAAACGTGCCGCCGGGCAGGGCGATCATTTCCAGCGTGACGCCGTTGCCGAGGTTTTCGGTGAAGTTTTCGTGCGGTGCTTCCTGAATCGGCGCGAATTCCTGTTGTCGGTCTTCGGTCGGCAGCGAGCGTAGTTTGTTGACCGGATCGAACGAACGCAGTTTGCCGAGCGGCGGTCTGATGACGCGCGGTTGGTTGGTCAATCGGCGGTACAGCTCTTCGTAACCGGTTTCATCGCTGATGAAATAGCGCGTGTACCGCTGTAATTTTTGCGGAACGTGTGCCGCGTCGGTGCCGGAAAGCAGAACGGGAATGAAGCGGTTGTTTATGAGTTCGTTGTTGTAAAGTTCGTCGGTGATGATTGCGCCTTCCCATTCCACGCCCAGACCTTTGCCGTGTTCTTCGCGGCCTTCAAAGCGGCGGCAATAAGTTTCGGTGCAGACGATCAAAATGAAATCAGCGTCCTTGAATTGCTGATCCATCCAGCGCGGCCAGCCTTCCGCCGGTGCGGGTTCGTATTGATCCAGATTGCAATCAATGCCTTCGGCGCGCAGCCGGTCGGCCAGCGTCAGCACGCGGTCGAGGTGCGGCTGCGAATCGTGGCTGTAACTGATGAAGACTTTGGGTGGTTTGGGTTCCGTCTGCATGGTGTTTATTCGTAAAGATCAGGTTTCAGGCGGCAGCGAATTCGGTGTATTGGCGCAATTCCGGGGCGTGGAAGGCGAGTACGATGTCTTGTTCAGGCACGCCCGCTTCGAGCAGTTCAGTGGCGATGCCGGCTTCGGTCAAGTCATGTTCGATGTAAAACTTGCCGTTGACGATGCGGACGTAGACGTTGAAATTCCGTATCCGCCGGTCTTCCACCCAGCCCAGGCTAAAGAGAAAGTAGTGATCGCGGATTTCGTCAGCCACCATAAATCGTTCGATGCCGGGGTCGGGCTGGCGGTCGGAAATCGCAATATGCCCCGCCAAAATATGTTTAATCAATTCTCGGTAACGTGCCAATTTATCCATTGGATAATCTCCTCGTGTGGAATGTTGACGACCAAAAGAGACACACTGTCTTCACGTACAATGTCCTGAATTTCTTCCAGTTGAAAAAAATCATTGAAGGCTGAACTGCTGATGGCCAAAAACAATTCTCGCTCCGGTTCGCTCTTTTGTAACAGGCGGAAATAGGTCAGATATTGACCGAGTGCGGAATAGAACTCGGTGATCAGCGAACGGCCAAGGAAACTTTTGATTTCGACCACGATTTTCTGATTCCCTTTTTCAGCAGCAATCGGGCGTTCGGCGGCCAAGTCCGCTTCAAGTTGCAACCCGCCCACTTTGCCTTTAAGACGATAAGGATCATTCGTGATTGTCCAACCGTCTTTGATCAGTGCGTTCTTGACCGCGTAATGAATCTTGTCTCTTGCCATAAAGTCATCTCAGGCGGCGGCGAATTCGGTGTATTGGCGCAATTGCGCAAGTCCTGCCTTGCTGTTTGAGTCACTAACCAAAGGGTAAAGAAAATCTGCGGTGAGGGCAAAACGAAGAGCAGCACGAAATCAAAAAATAATCCGGTCGCCTCTCCGTACCTTCGGCAAGGATGATTCGCGGCTTTTTTCTTCAGCAATCGTGACGGCCGCGCTCCAATTGACTGATCCGGCGGCGAGCGGCTACATTCTCGCGCGTTTCCAACGAATGTTTTCTCGCTTCACGCAACTCTTCCCTGGAGGAAAAAAACGATGTTGATCCGCTGCTTTTTGCTTTCGGCGTTGATCGTGGTGTTGTCGGTCGGCGTCAATGCGCAAGACCGTTGGCCGCAATTTCGCGGCGCGCAATCGCTGGGCGTGGCCGAAGATGCCGCGCTGCCCGACAAATGGAGCGCGACCGAAAACGTCGCCTGGAAAACCGACATCCCCGGTATGGGCTGGTCTTCGCCGATTGTCTGGGGCGAGCGGATTTTCCTGACTTCGGTCGTCAACACGGGCGAAACCGAGCCGGTCAAGAAAGGCTTGTATTTCGGCGGCGAACGTCCGCTGCCGGCTTCGGAACATCGCTGGATGGTCTATGCCGTGGATTTCAAAACCGGCAAGATCGTCTGGGAACGCGAAGTCCATCGCGCCGTGCCGAAAATCACGCGCCATTTGAAAAACAGCTACGCTTCGGAAACGCCCGTCACCGACGGCGAGCGCGTTTATGCCTACTTCGGCAACGTCGGGCTGTTTTGCTTCGATCTGAAAGGCGCGTTGCTGTGGAAGCAAATGTTCGACGCCAAAAAAACGCGCTTCGGTTGGGGCACGGCGGCGTCGCCCGTGCTTTATAAAGACCGGCTCTATATCCTCAATGACAACGACGAAGAGTCCTGGCTGATGGCGCTGGACAAAAAGACCGGCAAGGAAATCTGGAAAGTCGAACGTCTGAAAGAAACCAACTGGGCCACGCCCTACATTTGGGAAAACGGCACGCGCACGGAATTGATCGTCCCGGCAACGAAAGGCGTTCGCGCTTACGACCTGGACGGCAAGGTGCTGTGGGAATTCAAAGGTATGTCGTCCATCGCCATCCCGATGCCGTTTTCCAAACACGGACTGCTTTACATCGCGTCAGGTTACGTCGGCGACCAGCATCGCCCGGTTTACGCCGTCAAACCGGGCGCGTCGGGCGACATCTCGTTGAAGGAAGGCGAGACGAGCAATCAGTTCATCGCCTGGTATCAGCGCCAGGCCGGCCCTTACAACCCTTCGCCGATTGTTTACGGCGATTTGTATTACACGTTGCTGGACAGAGGCTTTTTCACCGCGCACGATGCCATAACCGGCAAAGAGGTTTACGGCAAACAGCGCATTGATCCGGCGGCGGGTGCGTTTACTTCCTCGCCCTGGGCGTACAACGGCAAACTGTTTTGCCTGAGCGAAGACGGCGACACCTTCGTCATTCAAGCCGGCGGCGAATACAAACTGCTCGGCAAGAATTCGCTGGATGAACTGTGCATGGCGACTCCGGCAATTGCCAAAGGCAGCTTGATTATCCGCACAGCATCGAAGCTTTATCGGATTTCCAACGGCGGCAAGAAATAATCCACCAACTCAACACTCGACAAAGAACATGCTTAGACACTCTGCTCTATCTCTCTTTCTGCTGATTTCATCGTTTGCATTTGCAGCGGGGCAAACTCCACAAACCCCCCCAACCCAGGAAGCGGCGGATGAGCCTGTGCGCGCCATCAAAGCGCCGCGCACGCCGCTGCCGAGCGAAGCGGATTCGGCCAATGTGAAGAAGTTTTCGTTCATTGTTTACGGCGACACGCGCGGACGGCGCGACGGCCTGGAGCAACAGTACGAACATTCGATGATCGTCAATGCCGCCGTGCAGAACATCAAGAAGTTGGAAAAGACGGAGTTTCCCGTCCGCTTCGTGCTGCAAACCGGCGACGGCGTGGCCAATGGCCGCATCAATCGGCAATGGAATGTCAGCTTCATTGATTTAATCAACCGGCTGACGCAGGAAGGCGGCGTGCATTACTTCCTGGCCCCGGGCAATCACGATCTGACCAGCGCGCCGCTCCACGATGATCTGCAGCGGAAAATCGGGCTGAAGAATTTTTATGCCGTCAATTCAGAACTGATTCCGCCGAACGGATCACCGCGCCGGATGACGGATTACCCGGTGTTTTCCTTCGGCTACGGCAACTCGTTTTTCATCGCCTTCGATTCCAACATCGCCGGAGACGAAAAACAGCTCGAGTGGGTGAAATCGCAACTGGAAGGACTGGATCGGAATCGTTATCACAACGTGTTCGTTTACTCGCATCACCCGGCGTTTTCTTCCGGCCCGCACGGCGGCGCGAAAGTCGAAGGCCCGACCAAAATCATCCGCGAACGTTACATGCCGCTGTTTCGCAAACATCACGTCCGGGCGTTTTTCAACGGCCACGAACACTACTTCGAGCATTGGGTGGAACGTTATGAAGACGCGAAAGGAAAACATCGGCTGGATCACATTCTGACCGGCGGCGGCGGCGCGCCGCTGTATGCTTACGCGGGCGATCCCGACACACGCGAATACATCAAGGCTTACGCGGCGGAAAAGGTCACGCTCGACCGCATCGCCAAACCGCCCGCAGAGCCGGGTGGCGGCGCGTATCATTACGTTCTCGTCCAGGTGGATGGCGAAAAGATCAAAATGGAAGTCATCGGCGTGGACTGGGGACGCGACTTTCAACCGTATCGCAGCAACAAGGCGACGTTGGGCGATCCTGAAAACTAATCACTCATCAATCCCATTTTTATCAGAAAGATTTTTATTCAATGGCAAAACTTAGCGCATTTCCCAAAGGCTTTATGGACGATTTGTGCGTGACGCGCACCATGTCGTTATTTGATTGGATTGATCTGGCCGCCACGCTCGACGTGGACGGCGTTGAGATGTATCCGGGCTTTTTCGCCAGCTTTGAGCCGGACTATGTAGCGAAAGTCCGGCAGCATGCGGAATCGAAAAACCTCGAAATTCCGATGATGTGCTGTTCGCCGGACTTCACACAGCACGACGCCGCCGAGCGCGAAAAGGAACTGGAAAAAGAACGCTTCTGGATTGACCTGACGGCGCAACTCGGCGGGCGATATTGCCGCGTGCTGTCAGGCCAGCGCCGCGAAGACGTTTCGCGCGAAGATGGCATTCGCTACACGGTGGACTGCATCAACGCCGTCATTCCTTACGCAGCCGAACGCAACATCATTTTGAACATGGAGAACCATTACAAAGACGGTTACTGGAAATACCCGGAATTTGCGCAGCGGCTGGAAGTGTTTCTGGATGTCATCAATCAAATTGATTCGCCGTGGTTCGGCGTCAATTTCGACCCGTCGAATTCGATCATTTGCGGCGAAGACCCGCTGGATGTTTTGGCTGCCGTTAAACATCGCGTCATCACCATGCACGCTTCCGACCGGTATTTAATCAGCGGCACGATTGAAGATTTGAAATCGCAGGACGGTTCGACCGGCTACGCCAAGAACCTGAAACACGGCGTCATCGGCAAAGGTTTGAATGATTACGACGCCATTTTCTCGACGCTCAAAGCGGAAGGGTTCAACGGCTGGATTTCCATCGAAGACGGCGAAAACGGCATGGACGATCTGCGCGAATCCGTCGCCTTCCTGCGCGGCAAGATGGCCGACCATTTCGGCGCTTAAACGGAATGTGGGGCGGCTTGGCGAACCAGGCTTGCGGTGTCGTAGCCGACGGTGCGGATATCCAATCAGCGTCCGGCGGCCATTTCAATCACGGCGTAAGCGCCAAGCCGCGTCAGCGTGAATTCCGTTGCGTCTTCAGCCACGACGAAATCTTCCAGACGGCTGTCTTCAATCCCGAAAGCTTTCAATTCGCCTTTGCCATAACTGCCGCGCACGCGGATGCGGATGCTGTCCACTTCGCGTCCGCCGTAATTGAGCAATTGCAGGCGGGCGCGGTTGCCTTCGGCGGTCAGGCGGGCGACGACGATTTCCGTGCCGTAAAGGCGCAGGCTGCGGTTTTCGTCGCCAAGCCGATGGCGGATTTTTTGCGCGAAGGCGCTGGGGTCTGCGGCGTCGCTTTCGGGAAATTCCGGGCTGCCGAGTTTGATGTTCAGGCGAAGTTGCGACGAGGGTTTGGGAACGAGTTTGAACAGCAGGTTGCGGCGGGTGAATAGGTTCATCACTTCGCCGATGGCGGGCGAACCGTCGTCAATCAAACCGATGTCGGCAACGGGCGGCAAATTCGCGGGCGGCAGGGCGCGCAAAAACTCCAGCATCTTTCCTGTTGAAGCGACATCCGCCGGATCAATTTTCAGCACGGCGTCGGCTTGGTAAGCGAAAGCTTCGGCGGCAGCGAGCGCGGCTTTGCCGGCACCTTTTTCGGTCAGGTCGTAAAGGAATTTGCCGGCGGGTTTGCGCAGAAAACGCCAGCCGTTTGAATCAATCCAGGGGCGGCGCGTGGCTGAAGCGATTTCGGCGCGACCGGCCAGACGCGGTGTCAGGAGTTTTTCGCGTTGCGAAAGTTCCCGCGAACTGAACGCCGAAACAGTGAATCCGGCTTTGCGCCAAGCCGCGACGCTTTCGGGCGGCACCGCGAAACTTTCAATGCCGGCCTGTTTCAGCGCAGCCGCGCTTTCAATACCCTGCGTCCAGTAAATCAATGGTACTTTCCGCGCAGGCTCCGCGCGCCGTTGCGCTTCGGCGGTAAAGAGCGTGGCGGCAACCAAAGCGATCAAAGACGCCGAAAGAATTCGCCTCATACTTCTAACTCCTCAACGCGGATTTTTTTCAGGTCGTGTTCGCCCAGGCCGAGTTTGGCGGCGTATTCGATGTGGCCGGGTTCGCGGATGATGATGTTGACGTTCGGGTCGTTGTCGCGATTGCCGCCGTTGTTGAAATCCAGCGTTTTTTCGTCGCGGTTCCAAACGGAGATGGCACCGTGGGCTTTGCGTTCGGCTTCGATGATGTCCAGCAGCAAACGGTCAATGGCCACCGGATCAGTGCCGAACATAATGGTCTTCGGATAAAAAAGGAACTTCTTCGTGTAAGCGAAAGGCCCGCCGTGCCAGACGCCGCGCAAACCATCCATGATTTGCAGCACCGTCCGCGAACGCAGCGGTTCGACGGCGGCCAGCGTGCCGACGAAGGAAAAGGTGTGCGACACGCCTTTGAAATGCGTTCGCGCGACGTTCGAGAAACTGCCGTAAGCGATATTTTTCAAACAACCCGTGACGCCCGTTGCGCCGTGATCTTTCATGTTCGGGATGTTGATGATCTTGGTCACTTTTTCGGACAGCAGTCGGATCATATTCGACCGCGTATCGTCTTCGCCGAAGAAGTCCGCTTCGACGTAAGTGTGCGGGTCGTAGTTGTTGTTATCTACGCCGCGATTGCCGCGTTCGGCGGCGAAGATGGTCACGCCTTCCGGCAGATGCGGCGCGTAATTGATCTCATCCAGTTGGCTTTGGAAGCGTTCGTAAACGTAAATCTGTTGTGGCTTGACGCCCACAGCCATCAGGTTGCGAACGGTTTCGGCCAGGATTTCCGGCGCGGTCACGCAATACGGACGCCCACCGGCATTGACCTTGATGGCAACCACATCGTCCGACTTGATGAAGCGTCGCCAGGCGTCAATTGTTTGGCGTTCGCCGGTCAGCGCGCGCATTCCGCGCTCCATCATTTCGCGGATGACCGCGACATCCGCTTTGTCGCCGGTATCGTCCAGACACTTCGCGGATTTGACCGAAACGACACGTCCCGGATACGTCCCCGGCATGCCGGGTGTGGCGGCTGCTTTGTATTTGGTGGCGACGCGATATTTTGGAATTTCCCCTGCGACGGTTTCGGCTTCGGTTGCAGCGGAAACCAGCGGAGAAGCGGCGAGCAATTGCACGAAGGTTCGGCGTTTCATAAGCGCGTTTGCGACGGCCTCCTGAATTTGAATTTGGGTTATTGATGAAGCGCCGCGGATTATACGGAAGGTCGCCGACAATGAATAGTCAGCCGCCGCGCGGAGAAGAGGCAAAATCCTTGACAGCCCTTGTTGTTACCGATAATTTCGCGCCGTCCACGACAGTCCAGCAATTTTCAGAAACACAGCTTTCAGAAGTACTACAAACGCAAGTTTGAAGTGGGGTTCTTTTCCGGACGGAAGGAATCGTCACAAGCTCTATCCATTTTTGCCGCACAGGACAATTCAACTCTTTCCGAACCATAGGAGGCTCGCTTATGTTTTCTCCAACCACGATGTTCAAAGCACCAAGCCGGCAATGGTTGTGCTTGCCTTTTTTGTTTATTGCGCTTTTGGCCAATCCGGCATTGGCGCAAACGACTTCGACGACAATTCTTGGAACCGTCACGGATTCGGCGGGCGCGTTGGTGGCGGGCGCGAAAATCACCGTCACCAACACCAAAACCGGCATCAGCCGCGAAGTCGCCGCGTCTTCAACCGGCGATTTCAGTTTTCCGCTCTTGGATGTCGGTATTTACGACGTGGCGGCAAGCGCGCAAGGTTTCAAATCCGAAGTGCGGCGCAACGTCATTTTGCAGATCAATGAAAAGGTGCGCGTGGATTTCGCGCTTCAAGTCGGCACAACCAGCGAGCGCGTGGAAGTGGTGGCCAACACGGCCACGCTGCAAACCGACGATGCCACGCTCGGCTTGACCGTCGAACAACGCCGCGTTGAGGAACTGCCGCTCAATAATCGCAATCTGGGCGCGCTGGCCATTTTGCAACCCGGCGTGCAATACGGCCCGCGCAGCGGAACCGACGGGCAAGGTTTCGGACAACGGCAAGGCTCGCACGGCATTCCGATTCCCGGCATAGGTCTTTCCTTCGTGGCCAACGGCCAGCGCGAAACCAATCAGCACGCGACGCTCGACGGCGTGGTTGCCACCGAAGCCCGCGTCAACACCATTCCTTTCAGCCCTTCGCCCGAAGCCGTGCAGGAATTCCGCGTGCTGTCGGGTAGCTATTCGGCGGAATACGGATTCAACGCCGGCGCGCAAACCATCATCGTCACCAAATCCGGCGG
Organism: uncultured Heliomicrobium sp.; assembly: GCA_964603695.1. Classification (GTDB taxonomy): domain Bacteria; phylum Acidobacteriota; class Blastocatellia; order RBC074; family RBC074; genus RBC074. The sequence continues at coordinate 7,382 of CAZRXE010000208.1, read as the reverse complement.
CAATGACGTGCATGGCTCGGCGTTTGAGTTCTTGCGCAACGACATCTTCGACGCCGAAAACTTCTTCCAAAACTATTTCAACGCGGCGGGACAAGCGCGCAGCAAAAAGCCTTCGCTGCGGCAAAACAATTTCGGTGGCGTGCTGACGGGGCCGGTTTGGATTCCGAAACTTTACGACGGCAAGAACAAGACCTTCTTTATGGTCAATTACGAAGCACGGCGGCGACGCGACGGCGGTCTGGCGCAAACGGCCAATCATCCGACGACGGCGTTCCGCAACGGCGATTTCAGTTCGCTGCTCAGTTTGCCGACACCGATCAAAATCGTTGATCCGCTGACCGGCATCGAATTCGCAAACAACATTATCCCGGCCAATCGGATTTCTAACGTCGCCAAAGAGTTGATGAAATTCTGGCCCGAACCGCAGCGCGTCAACGCCAATCCGCTGGTCGGCGTGAATTACACTGGCTTCGAGCGCCGCACACTGGACGACAGTCAGCTTTTTGTTCGTGTGGATCACAACATCAGCGAAAAAGACAAAATCTTCGGGCGCTATGCCTACAACGACGTGACTTACAGCGTAATTCCGGGCGACAACCCGAACTTCACCTACTTCGTCGCCGGGCGCAATCAAAACGTCGCCACGGCCTGGATTCACATCTTCAATCCGAACTTCATCAACGAAGCCCGCTACGGTTACAACCGTTCGGTGGACAACACCTTGAACACGCGCGCCAACACCAGTTTCGATGTCGAAGCGCTGGGCTTGACTGGATTCCGCGTGGTTAACGACAACAACCGCAAATTCACGCCGCGCGAAACAGGCGTGCCGACCATCACCGTCAACAGCTTTTCGACGCTGGCCGAACAGGACGGCGGCAACGGATTCGACTTCAACAACCTGCACCAATTCAACGACAACGTCACCTGGAGCCACGGCTCGCATACCTCGAAATTCGGTTTTGATTATCGCTGGGTGGCGCTGTTTCGCGGCGCGGCCAACGTTCCGCGCGGCGGGCTGACCTTCAACGGCGATTTGGCCAACAACGGTTTCGCGGCCTTTCTGCTGGGCATTCCGTCAAACACCACCACGCCCGAAGGTTTGCCGCTGACTCAAACCCGGCAGCAACGCTTCGCGCTTTACGCCACGGACGATTGGAAAGCGACGCGCAAACTGACACTCAATTACGGCCTGCGCTGGGAGTACAACACACCGGCAGTGGACATTGACGGGCTGTGGCGCACACTGAGCTTCGAGCAATTGACCAACGGTTTGCCGACAGTCATTCCCGCAATCGGCAGCAAATTGCAGTTTTACGATGCGCAGAAAAAACTCTTCATGCCGCGTTTGGGCCTGGCTTATCGCCCGACGGAAAACTGGGTGATTCGCTCCGGCTTCGGCATTTATTACAACGTGCATCAGTTGAACAACTACACCATTCTCAACCTGAATCCGCCGAAGTCAGGAACCAGCACCTTCGTCAACACTTCGGCGGCGGGCAGGCTCAATAACGCCGCCAATCAACCCGTGCTGACTTACACAGCGCCCTTTGGCGTGGTTAATCCGACCAGTGCCACCGGCATCAACGCGCTTGATCCGGCGAACAATCAACCGTACACCAGCCAATGGAGCCTGGATGTTCAACGCCGTTTGCCGTTCGACACGGTGTTGTCGGTCGGTTACGTCGGCAACAAAGGTACGCACATTGACCAGACGGTGGAACTGAACGCGCCCGCGCCGTCCATTCTGCCGAACCCGAACGCGCGGCGTCCGATTCCGTCTTTCGTGGATGGATTCGGCGGGCCGGTGCGGGCGCTGAACCGGCTGCGCTGGCTGACGTCGGACGGCAATTCCTGGTATCACGCCTTGCAGATCAACGCGCAAAAACGCTTCAGCAAAGGCTTGCAGTTGAACGTCGCTTACACCTACAGCAAAGCCGAAGGTGAAGGTTACGGACGCAACGAAGGCGGCGGCGCGCTGCCGAACTCTTACCAAAACCCGCGCAACCGGGCGGCGGAAAAAACGCGCTACGGTTTCGATTTCCGCCACAGCGCCGTGACCAGCTTCCTTTATGAACTGCCGACGCTTCCCGCGTTCAAGGACAATTTCGGCAAGCACATTTTCGGCGGCTGGCAAATGAACGGTATCGTTGTGCTGCGTTCGGGCTTGCCCTTCACCGTCACGCAAACCAACACCATCAACACCATCGAAGGCCACGTCCGCCCGGATCGGCTGGCAAGCGGCAAACTCAATAATCCCACAATTGACAAATGGTATGACCCGGATGCATTCCGCGTCGTGACGTGCCAGCAACCCGGTTCGACGGCGACGGATGCCGGACGCGCCTTGAACACTTATCTGGCGCAGTTCTGCCATTACGGCAGCGCGGGTCAGGGCATTCTGGAAGGGCCGGGCTTCAAGAACGTGGATTATTCATTGCTGAAGAACACGCAAATCACCGAGAAGCTGAAAATCCAGTTTCGCTGGGAGATTTTCAACCTCTTCAACACACCGCAATTCGCCGTGCCCGCTTCGGGTTTGAACGCAGCCACGGCATTTCTGCCTTCGACGGCGGGCGGCGCGTTTCCAACGCAAGTCACGGCATCGCGCGGCCCCGGCTCCATTTCCAGTCTGGTCGCGCCGATGCGGCAAATGCAGTTCGGCTTGAAGCTGTTGTTCTAAAGTGTGAATGAGCCAGACGCTTGAAGAAAACCTACAGCCGGATTCCGATCAGGACAGTGCGTGGAAGGAGTTGCTCGACGAATACTTTCCGGCCTTCGTCGAATTCTTCTTCCCGCACATTCACACGGAAATTGACTGGGAGCGCGGGTACGAATCGCTGGACAAGGAATTGGCGGCGATTCGCCCGACGCACGCCGGCGGCAAGGTGATTGCCGACAAGCTCTTCAAGGTCTGGCTCAAAGACGGCAAAACGGCGTGGCTGCTCATTCACGTCGAAGTTCAGGAGCGCGTCACCAAAACCTTCGCGCGGCGCTTGTTCATTTACAACTACCGGCTGCTCGACAAGGAAAAACATCAAGTCGAAGTCGTCAGTCTGGCCGTGCTGACCGGCGCGGGACACGGGCGAACAGGACGGTACGAAACCTCGCGCTGGGGCTGTTCGACGGTGTTCGATTTTCCCTGTGCCAGAATCGCTGATTACGCTGACCGCTGGGAAGAACTTGAACAAAGTGACAATATCTTCGCCGTCGTGGTTATGGCGCAGTTGAAGGCTCACGAAACCAAAGGCGATAATGCCGGGCGCTTGGCGTGGAAACGCCAATTGCTGTTCAGCCTTTACCGGCGCGGTTTCACGCGCGAACAGATCGTCAATCTGTTTCGATTTTTCGATTGGGTGCTGACTTTACCGGCGGGACTGGAACAGCAATTACAACAGGAAGTTTACGATTACGAGGAGGGTAAAAAAGTGCCTTTTAAGTCCCATTACGAAATCTTTGCCGAACAACGCGCGACCGAACGCGGCTTGAAACGCGGCTTGGAACAAGGCTTGGAACAAGGCTTGGGGCGGATACGCTCCTTGACTTTGCGACAGTTGGAAACACAAGTCGGAGAGTTAAATGACCGATTGCGAAAACGGTTGGCAAAACTTTCTATAGAGCAAATCGAACAACTAGCGGAAGCTTTGCTCAAATTCGACTCCAAATCCGATTTGAACGAATGGTTGAAAGCGCATTCGCCGCAAAACGGCGCAACGCGCAAGCCTGCCGCTAGACGCGCAACGGCGAAGGCAACATAAATTTTTCAGTGCGGTCTGCTCTGGGTAAGCATCGGTTCCAGCGTGCGCACGCTGGAACCGATGCTTACCCAGAGCAGCACGCTCAAGATGAACCTCTTCTTTCCCCGATCCCAAAATGAAAACCTTACTCCTGTCGCTATGCCTGCCGGCGCTTTGTTTGCTCGGAGCCGGTTTGTTTCAACCTGCCGCCGTTTCTTCCATGACCGAACCGATCAAACTGCTGCGCCATCGTGAAGTGCCGATGCGCGACGGCGCGAAGCTTTATGCCGACGTGTATTTGCCGCGCGCCGAAGGCCGTTATCCGGTGCTGGTGGTGCGCACGCCTTATGGAGTGCAGCGCGACGGCGTTCACGAAACAATGATGAAATTCGCGCAGCGCGGTTATGCGGTGGTCATGAACGACACGCGCGGACGTTACGAAAGCGAAGGCAAATGGGAACCGTTTCGCACCGAAGCCGAAGACGGTTACGACACCATCGAATGGGCGGCCAAACAGCCGTGGTCGAACGGCAAAGTCGCCACGCAGGGCGGCTCGTACCTGGGCCACGTGCAATGGGCTGCCGGGAAATTGCAGCCGCCGAGTTTGGTGGCGATGTTTCCGGCACTGGCTTCGACCAACATTTACCGCGACTGGATTACGCTGAACGGCGCTTGGCGATTGTCGTTCAATTACGGCTGGGGCGTGGTGCGCATGCCAAACCGGATCATGCTGCCGCAATACTGGCATTCGGAAAGTTATTCGCCGCCCGAACTGAAATACGAAACCATCCTCAAACATCTGCCGCTGAAAGACGGAGATTTGGAAAGCGCCGGATACGCCGTGCAACATTACCGCGACTGGGTGGCGCATCCCGATTACGACGCTTACTGGAAAGCCATCAGTGACGAAGAAAACTTCGGCAAATACAACGTGCCGGTTCACACCAGCGGCGGCTGGTTCGACATTTTCCTGCAAGGCACGATCAACGGCTTTGTCGGCGTCCGCAAGCACGGAGCCAACGAAAAAACGCGGCGCGAATCGCGAATGATTATCGGCGCGTGGGGACACGGGCCGACGCAAAAATACGGCGATGTGGATTTCGGCCCGGTCAACAACCGCGTCCAATTCGAGACGGAATTGAAATGGTTCGATCATTATCTGCAAGGCAAGAACACCGGCATTGACCGCGAGCCGCCGGTCGAAATCTTTTATATGGGCGTCAATCAATGGCAGCACGAACAGGATTGGCCGATCCCCGGCACGAAATTCACGCCGCTTTACATTGCCAGTCAGGGCGCAGCCAACACCGCTAGCGGCAACGGCACACTCAGTTTCAAAACTCCTGCTGGCGCGCCGAACGACACGTACCGTTACGATCCGAATGATCCCGTGCCGACGCTGGGCGGCAACAATTGCTGCGGTACGCCGACGTTGGCCGGGCCGAAAGATCAACGCCCCTTGGCCACGCGCAAAGACATTCTGGTTTACACCGGCGAAGCCTTGACCGAACCGCTGGCCATTGCCGGCCCGGTCAAAATGAAACTTTTTGCCGCCACCGACGGCCCGGACACGGATTGGGTAGTGAAGCTGATTGACGTGGCACCCAACGGGTTTGCAATCAACGTCTGCGAAGGCATACTCCGCGCGCGTTATCGCCGGGGCGTGGATAAACCCGAACTGCTCAAGGCCGGCGAAGTTTACGAATACGAAGTGGATCTGGTCGGCACGGCGAATGTCTTTTTGCCCGGTCACCGGATTCGCGTGGACATCACCAGCAGTCACTTTCCGCAATTCGACCGCAACCCGAACACCGGCGAGCCTTTCGGCACATCCGCCAAAGTTCGCGTGGCGCAACAAACCGTTTTTCACACGACGCAGCGGGCGTCGCACATTCTGTTGCCCGTCGTGCCCGTGCCGAAGAAAAAATAAACCCACAAGGTAGGTGCAAAATGCCAAACCGTCGCAACTTTCTCCAAGCAATGTCGAGTCTGCCCGTTGTCGGCAGTCTGTTCACTCCAAACGCCGCCGCATCCGCCGCTGCCGTCGCAAGCCGCGATTATTTCAAGGAACTCGGCGTGCGTCCGTTCATCAACGCCGCCGGAACTTACACCGCGCTGACCGCTTCGTTGATGCATCCCGAAACGATGGCCGCGATCAATTACGCCTCGAAGCATTTCGTCACCTTGAACGATTTGCACGACGCCGTCGGCAAACACATCGCCTCGCTGGTTCATAGCGAAGCCGCGATGGTCACGTCGGGCGCGGCTTCGGCGCTGACGCTGGCCACGGCGGCCTGCCTGACCGGCAAAGACGCAGAACGAATCAAAAATCTGCCCAACCTGACCGGAATGAAAAGCGAGGTGCTGATTCAGAAAACGCATCGCGTCGGTTACGACCACGCCATTCGCAATTGCGGAATCAAGCTGATCGAAATCGAAACTGCCGCCGAGTTGGAAAGCGCGGTCAGCGGCAAAACGGCGATGATGTTTTTCCTCAATGATTCCGATCCCAAAGGGCAAATCAAGGCCGCGCAATTCGTCGAACTCGCCAAAAAGCACAACATCCCCACGCTGATTGATTGCGCGGCGGACGTGCCGCCGACCGAAAACCTGTGGAAGTTCACCAAGATGGGTTTTGATCTGGTGGCGTTTTCGGGCGGCAAGGGTCTGCGCGGACCGCAAAGTTCCGGCTTGCTGCTCGGTCGCAAGGAATTGATCGAAGCCGCGCGAATGAACGCTTCGCCCAACGGCGACACCATTGGGCGTGGCATGAAGGTCAACAAGGAAGAACTGGTTGGAATGATGGCCGCACTGGAAGTTTATCTGAAACGCGATGAAGCCGCCGAGTGGAAGGAATGGGAACGCCGCGCCAAACTCATCATTGACGCCGTCGCTGCGACCAGCACAGCCGTCAAAGGCGAAACTTATGTTCCGCCTGTCGCCAATCACGTGCCGACGGTGCGCATCAAATGGGAAAAAGCTGCGCTGAAATTGCTGGCGGACGATGTTCGCAAACAGATGCGCGAAGGCAATCCTGCCATTGAAATCACGCCCGGCTCTTCGCCCGCCAAAGCGGAGACGCAGGAATTTTCCGTCGGCGTTTGGCAGTTGCAGCCGGGCGAAGCCGAAATCGTCGCGAAACGTTTGCGCGAAGTCTTCAAAACCGCCGCTTGAAAATCCCGCCTTCAATCCTGGAAGTCGTCGCGACACCGGCGGCGACTTCCGCACACTTCGCCAACACTGAAAATTTCCCCTATTTTTCGCGGCGCACGGTTGCGAAAAGCGGTCTTCGCCGTGTAAGAAAGCTGATCTGCAATCAAATAATTCCAGACCGACAAAAAGACTATGACTCGAAAAGTATCCGCAGAGGTCAGGCGCAAGCTGATGGAAGCGGCGCGCGCCAGATGGGCCAGAACCAGGAAAGAAGACCATTCAACCACCCGGGCAGCAAGCGCCGTCAAGCCACTCGTGCCTGCCGTTGTTGCGGCGCTCAATGTGGACAATTTGAAAAAACGCGCGGGAACGAACATCACCATGCGCGGCATCGCATACTTTGTTGATAAAGGCCGGATTGAGTTGGTTGAAGAGCAGGATGACTCGGTGACGCTCAACGTTTACGGTTCCGAGGATTACGAAGTCAGTTTC
>CAZRXE010000207.1:0-1676 GCA_964603695.1 uncultured Heliomicrobium sp. | reverse complement strand
CTTCAACTACGGCCTGCGTTACGAATACTTTTCGCCGCTGCGCGAAGACAAAAACCTGCAAGTCGTCTTCGATATTTACAAAGGCACGATCCTGGATCCGAAAGTCCTGCCTCTGAAGGCGAACAAGGCGAACTTTGCGCCGCGCGTTTCGCTGGCCTGGTCGCCGAATGAAAAAGGCACTGGCTGGTTCGGCGGCGGCAAAACGGTTGTGCGCGCCGGTTTCGGAATTAACTACGGTCCGGGGCAGATGGAAGATCAGATTCAGCCGATTGAATCCGACCGCGTCAGCACAACGCTGAGCAACGTCAACAACGCCTTCCCGCAAAATATCTCGACGTTGGTTTCTTCCTTCACCAGCAACCCGAACAATCGCGGTTACCAGCCGCGCGCTTACGACAATCAGGAATACAGCTTCCCGGAACGCATTTTCTCGTACACGGTTTCGGTGCAACAGGAATTGCCGATGAAGTTGGGTTTGACCGTAGCTTACGTCGGAAGCCAGGGACGCAATCTTTTCCTGCGCAGCGTTGCCAACAACATCACGTCGGTGTTGACCAACGTCAATCCGGCGAACAATGCGATTGTCATTCGTGAGTTTTCGATTGTGACGCCGGGCGCGGCAGGGGCAAATCCGACTGTCCAGAACCCTTTTGCCGAAGTGGATTACAAACGCAGCGGTGGACACGACAGTTACAACGCTTTGCAGGCGACCTTGTCGCGTCGCTTCAACTCCGGCGTGACGCTTAACGCGCAATACACCTTTGGCAAAAGCTACGGTAACACTGCTGGTTCAAACGAAGCCTCGACTGTTGCCAACAATGCTCGCACGACAGCGGAGTTCGATTACGACAACGGTTATAACAACTTCGACGTGCGCCACACCTTCAACGTCAGCGCCATCTACGCTCTGCCTTTCGGCAAAAGTCTGACTGGCGTCGGAAAGACCTTGCTCAGTGGATGGGAAGTCGGCACGATTTTGAATTCGCGCAGCGGTTTGCCCGTTCCTGTGCTGATCGTTCGACCGGATGTGGTGTATGTGGATGCGGCAGGTGTGGTTTTCCAAACTCCTGCGGCGGGACGCACGGCGGTCATCAATACGCCGCGCGGAGGCGCTTCGCGTAACGTGCGCCGTCCTGACCTGATTCCGGGTGTCAATCCGTTCCTGAATTCGGATCGGACGGTTCTGAATCCGGCGGCCTTTGCCACTCCGAAGCCGGGATCGTTCGGCAATCTGGAACGCAACTCCATTCACGGTCCGAACTTTTTCCAGCAAGACATCATTCTGGCCAAGAAATTCGCCATCACCGAAAAGACGAACATCGAATTCCGCACGGAAGTGTTCAACATCTTCAACGTGACGAATTTCGCCAATCCTCCGGGAACCTTGCCGAACGTGCTTGGAAACGGAACGAATCAGTTGCAGCCCGGTCAGCCTTTCACGGCTGCTGCGGCTGGAACCTTCGGCATTCTCAACCGCACGGTTGAGCGCACCGTCGGACTGGGAACAAACCGTCAGATTCAGTTCGCGCTGCGACTGAATTTCTAAGAGCGTGTCTGAAAAGTTGCCATTGATCTGGCACACTTGAGAAATGAAACAAAAACGTTACTCAACTGACCAGACCAATGGCGAATGGAAGCATATCAAAGGACTGATTCCCAAAGCGAAAAAAGGCGGC
>CAZRXE010000206.1:0-3952 GCA_964603695.1 uncultured Heliomicrobium sp. | reverse complement strand
CAAAGGCGGAAGCGTTGCGCCGGACAGCATCGCCTCCGTGTTTGGCGCGAATCTGGCGGCTTCGACCAAAGCAGCCAGCGCGACTCCGCTGCCGACGGTGATTGACGGCACGACGGTCAAAGTGAAAGACAGCCTCAATGTCGAACGAGCGGCGCCGTTGTTTTTCGTTTCGCCGGGACAGATCAATTACCAGATTCCGCCCGGTTCCAGCACGGGTGCGGCGACGGTTTCCATCACGGCCAACGGCAATCCGGTTGGGCTGGGAACCATCAACGTTGCTCCGGTCGCCCCCGGCTTGTTCACGGCGGATGCCAGCGGGCAAGGTTATCCGGCGGCGGTGGTTTATCGGTATCGCAACAATGCTTTGGTTAGTGTCGAACCGGTCGCGCGATTCGATGCCGCGCAAAACAAAGTGGTCGCCGTGCCGATTGATTTGGGACCGGAAAGCGATTCGCTGTTTCTGATCGCCTTCAGCACGGGCGTGCGGTATCGCAGCAGTCTGAACAATGTGGCGGCGACGATTGGCGGCGCTTCGGCGGAAGTTTTGTTTGCCGGAGTGCAAGGCGATTTTGTCGGTGTGGATCAACTCAATTTGCGATTGCCGCGCAGTTTGGCCGGGCGCGGAGACGTTGATTTGAACCTATCAGTGGATGGCATTACCGCCAACCTCATCAAACTCAATTTCAAATAAGGCAGAATTAGATGAAGAACAAATTCATTCGCAGACTTTTTCTAATGACGCTGTTGCTGGCGGTTTGGAGTTTGAACCATGCAGCGAAATCAGACCGCGCCTTTGCACAAAATCAATCAAGGTCGCGTCCGCCCAATTTCATCGTGCTGATGGGCGAAGGACAAGGTTGGAATAGCACGTCCGTGCAAATGGACGATGCGATTCCGGCGTCAAAAAGCAAATTCATTCAAACGCCGAACCTCGAACGATTGGCGCGCGAAGGAATGCGTTTCATCAATGGCTATGCCGCTTCGCCGCGTTGCACGCCTTCGCGCGCGGCGTTGCTGACAGGGAAGTCAGCCGCGCTGTTGCGCATGACCTTTGTCGCCGCCCGTGATGCAGCCGACAACAGCCGCAAACTCATTGAGCCGCGCCCAGTGCTGGAATTGCCTGAAAGCGAAACAACGATTGCTGAACTGTTGAAAAGCGCCGGTTACGCTACCGCGCATTTCGGCAAATGGCACGTTGGTCGCGTCAACCCGACGCGCCACGGCTTTGAGGAAAACGATGGCGCGAACAACAACGGCGGGCCGGAAAATGCAGATCATCCCAATCCCAAACAGCTTTACCTGACCACCGAACGTGGGCTGGATTTCGTGTCGCGGCAGGTAAAAGCCGGTAAACCTTTTCTGCTGCAAATCTCTCAGTACAACAGTCAAAGCGCGGAGGATGCCAAATCCGAAACGGTCGAGGCCGTGCGGCGCAGGCTCAATGGCAATAATGATCGGCAGGTCGGCGCTGCTGCGGGTGCAGCCGATCTAGACATCAATCTGGGGTTGCTGCTCGCCAAACTGGACGAACTCGGCATTGCCGGTAACACCTATGTGATTTACACCACCGACCACGGTTCGCCCGGACGCGCGAACGCGCCGCTCAACAACGGCAAAGGCTCGCTGCTAGAAGGCGGCATACGCGTGCCGTTTTTGATTCGCGGCCCCGGTGTCAAAGCCGGCGTGTGTTCGCACGCGCGCGTGACCAGCATTGATTTGCTGCCGACGATTGCAGAGTTGGCCAACCTCAAAACGCCGCTGCCTGCATCCGTCGAAGGCGGCAGCCTCGCGACGCTTTTGCGCGGTGACGGCAAGGCTGCCGTCAAACGTCCGCGCGAAGAATTGGTCTTTCACTTTCCGCATTACGATCAGGACAACGACGGCCCGGCGTCGGTCGTGTTGCTCGGCAATCTGAAAGCGTACAAGTCTTATGAAAGCGGCGAACTGCGTTTGTTCGATTTGTCGAAAGACCTTGGCGAACGAACTGATCTGGCCAAACAGATGCCGGACAAAGCGGCGGAACTGGAGCGACGCTTGAGCGAGTATCTGAAATCCGTCAACGCACAGATGCCGACCGCGAATCCGAATTACGATCCCAGCAAGGCTCCGGCCAACAACAACGGGCGCAGAAACCGCCGCAGGAATTGAACCGATCATGAAAAGAATCATCGCAATCTGTGCCGTCGCCGCTGCGTTGGCGGTCGCGCTGTTGGCCGTCGGCAATGCTCAACAACAACGTCCGCGCCAAGATCGCGGTCAACGCCAGGACGGCGGGCGGCAAATGCAGGACAACGGCGAAGCGCGCACCGACGTGCCCGCGCATCCGTGGGACATCATCCTCGGACGCCCGACGCGCGATTCGATCACGCTGAGCGTGCTGGCGTATCAACCGCTGGACGGTTTCATCGAATACGAAACCGGCAAGTCGAAAAACAAAACCGCCGTGCAGCCATTCAAAGCGGGCGAGCCGGTGGAAATTCAACTGAGCGGATTGGAAGCCGACGCGCAATACAACTATCGCTTTCACTCGCGCGCAAAATCATCCGACCCGTTTACTGCCAGTGCGCCTTATGCCTTTCACACGGCGCGGCCAAGCGGCGCAGCGTTTAGCTTCACCGTCCAATCGGATTCGCATTTGGATTACAACACTTCACCGGAGCTTTATGCGCGCACGCTGGCGAACGCCCTGGCCGACAAACCTGATTTTCACTTCGAGTTGGGCGATACGTTTATGACCGACAAATACGCCAACTACCAGGACGCGGCCAAACAATATCTGGCGCAGCGGTATTACTTCGGGTTGCTCTGTCATTCCGCGCCGCTGTTTTTTGCGCTTGGCAATCACGACGGCGAACGCGGCAGATCATTGAACGGCACAGCGAACAATATGACTGTCTGGTCGGCCATCATGCGCAAACGCTATTTGCCGAATCCGCAACCGGATGCGTTTTATTCAGGCAATGCGAAGCCGGAGCCGTTTGTCGGCTTGTTGCAGAATTACTATGCGTGGGAATGGGGCGATGCGCTGTTGATCGTGCTGGACCCGTTCTGGTTTACCAAAGATCGCGGAAATAATGACAACTGGGCGCGGACTTTGGGCGAGGAGCAGTATCAATGGCTACGCAAAACGCTGGCTGCAAGCAAAGCCAAATTCAAATTCGTCTTCCTGCATCATCTGATTGGCGGCATTGATCGCAGCGCGCGCGGCGGCATTGCGGCGGCCAAACTTTATGAATGGGGCGGACGCAATGCTGATGGAACAGATGGTTTCAAAACGCATCGTCCCGGCTGGGAAATGCCGATTCATCAATTGCTGGTCAAGCACAAAGTTTCCGCCGTCTTTCACGGCCACGATCATTTGTTCGCCAAAGAGGAACTCGACGGCATCGTTTATCAGGAAGTGCCGCAACCCGGCCATCCGCGTTACGATTCGCCGCGCAATGCTGCGGAGTATGGCTACACCGGCAGCGTGATTCAGGGCAGCGCCGGGCATCTGCGCGTCAAAGTGTCTGCGGCCAAAGCAGAAGTTGATTACGTGCGTTCGTATTTGCCTTCGGACGAACGCGGTCAACAGAAAAATGGCACAGCCAGTTATTCCTACGCGCTTGCGGCATCGAAATAACTGTTACAACTCACCGCGTTTGCGCCGTTCGGCGATGTAGCGCGCCGCACGCACTGAAAGCGCCGCTATCGTCAGGGTCGGATTTTTTTCGGAAAAGGTCGTGAAGCTGCTGCCGTCCACAACGAACAGGTTTTTGACTTCGTGCGCCTGATTGTGAGCGTTCAGCACAGAGCGTTTCGGATCGTTGCCCATGCGGCAACTGCCGACTTCGTGGCTGGCAAAGCCCGCCGGCGTGGCGCTGCTCGGATTGACGTGTTCGGTTCCGCAAGCGTCCAGAATTTCAAACAATCCTTCGCGCATTTCCTTGAAAAGCTTCAGATCGTTTTCGCC
>CAZRXE010000205.1:0-2721 GCA_964603695.1 uncultured Heliomicrobium sp. | reverse complement strand
GCCAAACAGAATCAGCCACATCGTCCGGCGGTAATAAATATCCGCCACCCGCAAGCCCGCGCCGCGCTCTTCACCGCGCGTGATCAGCAGCGCCGCGCCCGCACCGAAAAGCATTGAAAACAGAGCGCGCATCTTGCCCTCGAACAATACCTGGCTGACGAACCAGTAAGCCAGATTGGCGCGTGTGTTACTGCCGTTGATTTCCGGTTCGCCGGCCAGACCGCCGTGGAAGGCCAAACCGAAACTGATGATATTCATCAGCAAAATGCCCAGCACCGCCACGCCGCGCAGCACATCCACTACGGCAATCCGCTCCTGTTGAGTGACGGGCGCGACGGTAAAAATTCGGGGAAAGGTGATTTCAGTGTTCATCGCATGCTCCTTAAAGGTGATTTGTGGAAGGGCTTGAGCATTTCGCCGCCATACCCGGCTTCCCTCTTCAGCGGCCCTTGCCGAGAAAAGAACAAGCCCCAACCTACATGCGATAAAACTGATGAAAACCACTGGCCGGGAAAAAAAAATTGTGAGAAGTGTCAGCAATGCGATTGCCGTCAGCGTTCGACATCGCCGGTGCGAAGTTAATGGCGAAACAGTTTCGGATTGGCGTAAAGATACAGTTGGTCGCCGGAACGTTTAACCTGACCGGTGATTTGGATCGGCTCGGCGACAAAATCCAGAATCTGTTGATTGACGGGTTCGCCAGTTTCGGAAACCAGCCAGAGATTGACGCTGCGGCCTTCGGCATCCTTGACGACGAACAGCGGCGGAATGCCGCCGCGAATGCAAAGCGAAGCGCATTCGCGATGCGGTTTGGTATGGCCGGGATTCATCACGCCCAGATAGCATTTACTGTCCACGATTTCCCCAGCCAGTGTTTGCGTGGAGAGGGTTTCCACGGCAGGAGTTGCGGCAGTTTCCGCTGGCGCTACATTCGAGACAGAACCGTGAACGACTTCGATCATTGCCGTGTCGTCGCGATGAATCAGCGTGCCGCGAAGCTTGACGCGCCCGCCACCGAAACCTGACAACTCCGCCGTCGCGCCATGCTTGCCTTCGCCAACCAGCGCGTAAGTCACGAAAGGCAACGCCATCGCTTCCGCGCGCTCCCGCCGCACCAGCAATTGCGGAAATGGTCTTTCGATCAATTCGCCCTCGAATTCGCGCACGTTGCCGAACTCGAAAACGCCGTCCGCGAAACGGTGCTGTCCGAAAACCAATGCCGCCGCGACAATCACCGTCACCGCCAGCAATCCGATCACGGCGCGGCGCGCAACCCCGGCAATACCTTGCGGCACTTTCGACAAATAACCGACGAAAAACTCTTCCTGTTCGGTTGAATTCATGGCGTTCCTCAAAACATCAGATTTTGGCCGGCGTAACCGGCGTTCCGGCGGGGTTCGGTTTCGGATCCACCAGCACGCGCCCATTGACGACGATGAGATTGAAGGTCGGGATTTTCTCGGTGAAGGGCGGCGGCGAAGCGCCGGAGTCCGGTAGATATTGATAGCCGTGCCAGGGACAGGTCACGCAACCGTCAATGATTTTGCCTTCGCCGAGCGGGCCGTTTTGATGTTGGCAGGCGTTCGAGATGGCAGACACTTTGCCGTCGTATTTGAACACCGCCACGCGCTCGCCGCTCAGGCAGACGATCTTGGCGCGATTCTCCTTGATCTCCTCCACGCCGCATACGTCCACATAGCCGGTTTGGGAAGCCTGCGCATTGTGTGGTTGATCGAGTTCGGTTTCGCGCCGGCCCGCCAACCAATGCAGCCCGAAGACGACGATCATTCCCACGCCCAAAGCTCCGGCCAGAATCGGATTGGTTTCCGCCTGCAACACGCCGAGCACGACGTGGGCGACGATCAATCCGTAAGCGACATAAACCAGCATGTGCAGCCGCTTCCAAACCGGCGCGGTCAGATTCGCCAGCCAGAAATCGTGGCTCGTGGCCGCCATCAAAAACAGAATAAGCAGCGCCGCCAGTCCCAGCGGTTGAAACGGAAAATCGGTCAGGCTGGCGTAGCGCGTGTTGCTCGCAAGCACGCTGAGCAGCGGATTCAAATCGCCCAGTGCGTGGAATTGAAAAATCGAAAAGCCGCCGTGCGCCAGCGCCATCAGAAACATCGTCACGCCCAAATGCCGCCGGTTGTAAAGCAGCGGCAGCAAGCGCGGAAACAGTCTGCACAGCGGGCCGATGCACAAAATAACGTGCAGCATCAGCAACGCGCAGGTTCCGAAACCCCTGATGAGCAGCGTTTCAATCGTGGCGTTCGGATGCACCGCCGCACCCATGCCGACAAACAGCGCCAGGTAAACGGCAATACCGCCCGCCATCAAGCCGTCATAGATTTTCTTTTGCCGGTTCCAGCCGACCGAGGTATAGCCGTGACTCATCGCGCGCCTCCCATTGTCGAAGCCGGCCTGAATCGCGGATTGTTCGCGGGCGGCGCGGGCCGCAGCAGCAGGCCGGCGATAAACAGCGCGACAACCAAAACGGCCAGCGCGGGAATCGCCAAACGATGAGTGCGGCGCAGCGGGCGGATCATTGGCGTTCCTCCGAATTCAACGAAGCCTTGCGATGCGGATTGTTTTCCGCGGGCGGATGCGTCTGGCCGCCAAGCCAGCGTTTCAACAGCAATGGCCACAGCGCCGCGACGCCCGGCAAGACCAACAGGCGAAACATCGCCGGCGAGCCTTTCGCCGCCTGATCTATTTTTCCGA
>CAZRXE010000204.1:0-3185 GCA_964603695.1 uncultured Heliomicrobium sp. | reverse complement strand
TGCCTGGAAGCGTTGGGCGTCAAGGTTCAACGTAACGCGGATCAAATCATCGTCGAAGGCGTTGGGCTGAACGGTCTGCGCGAGGCTTCGCGTAGGCTGGACGTGGGCAATTCCGGTTCGACCATTCGTATGCTGTCGGGCATTCTGGCCGGGCAGCCTTTCATCACGGAAATCACGGGCGATGCCAGCATTCAGCGCCGACCGATGAAGCGCATCATTGATCCGCTGACGTTGATGGGCGCGCGCATTGAAGCTCGCGACAATAATTTCGCGCCGATGAAAATCACCGGCGGCAACCTGCACGCCATTGAATACGCGCCGCCAATGGCCAGCGCGCAGGTCAAATCCTGCACGCTGCTGGCCGGTTTGTTCGCAGACGGCAAGACTTCCGTCATCGAAAAAACGCCGACCCGCAATCACACTGAAGTGATGATGCGCGAAACAGGCGCGGCCATCGAAATCGAAGCTTTTGACGGCGGCGAGCGCATTTCCGTCACCGGCGGGCAGCCGCTGCGTGCGCTGGGCGATTACACAGTGGCAGGCGATTTGTCTTCGGCGGCGTTTTTCATTGTCGCGGCGTTGATTTCGCCGGACGCGGAGTTGCGGCTGCGGCACATCGGCATCAATCCTTCGCGAACCGCGTTGATTGACGTGCTGAAACAAATGGGCGGGCAGATTGAAATCGAAAACCCGCGTTTGGCGCATGGCGAACCAGTGGCCGACATCTTTGCGCGCTCTTCGGAATTGCGCGGCGATTTGCAATTGTCCGGCGCGGTGATCGCCAATCTGATTGACGAAATCCCGATTCTGTCCGTAGCCGCCACTCAATTGGCGGGCAGCCTGACCATCCACGACGCCCGCGAACTTCGCGTGAAGGAAAGCGACCGCATCCGCGCTATCGTAGACAATCTGCGGAAAATGCAAATCCAGGTGGAAGAATTCGACGACGGTTTACGATTGACTGGAAGGCAGCGGCTTCACGGCGCGCGTGTCGAATCTTTTGACGATCATCGCATCGCCATGTCTTTCGCCGTTGCCGGGCTGATTGCCGAGGGTGAGACGGAAGTCGGCGGTGCGGAGGCTGCATCGGTTTCTCTGCCGGAATTTTATCAATTGCTGGCGCACAGCGGAGCGGCAATTCAGTGAACCGGTTTGATAGTTTGAAAGAGAAGTTTAGATTCGCTTGGAAGAGCTTGCTTGAAGCTTAGACAAACGCGGCCTTGCGTCGGCAACCGATTGATGAACTGCTTGAGCCGCTTGTACCGGCATAGTAGTATGTCGCCGCTGTTTCGACAGGCAGCAATTCACACCATCTCTTCAACACTTTTATGGGAGGACAACACCAGCTATGAATACTATGACTCGCCGAATACTGCTCGGCTGTGCCTTGATTACGGTTTTGGCCGTCGGTATCGCTATCGGACAAGGTAAATTCGGCCAACCGAAATCCGTTTTGCATATCGTCACAGTGAAATGGAAAGAAGGAACCACCGCCGAACAACGCCAGAAAGCGATTGACGGCGTGAAAACCCTGGCGTCGAAGTATCCCGGCATCACTAATGTTTGGTTGAAGCCGCTCAAAGTTCAGGGCACGGACGCAGTTTTCGTCATGGAATTCAAGGACGAAGCGGCGCTCAAGGCTTACGTGGACACGGCTGCGCAAAAAGAATGGTACGACTTGTACATTCCCGTTCGTGGACAAAGCCAGACGCACGATATCACCAACTAATCTTTGGTTGCCAAATGCGGATTGCGGATCGCGGGATGTTGTTCCGCATCCCAATCCGCATTCCCACATTCCGCGATCCGCACTTTTCCAAATGAGCACGCCCGCCGCCGCACCGGAAAGAATTCCCGCCGAAGAACCAAAACGCAGCCACCTGGCGCGCATCTTTCACGCATTTACTTACCGCGATTTTCGTTTGCTCTGGTTTGGTGCGTTCACGTCCAGTGCCGGAACCTGGCTGCAAGAGGCCGCGCTTGGCTGGATTCTGTACTCGCTCACGCATAAAACTCGTTACACGGGCTTTCTGGGATTTTTCAGCACTGCGCCGATTTTGTTTTTCACCTTGATCGGCGGCGTGATTGCCGACCGCATAGACCGGCGGCGCATTTTGTTGGCTTCGCAATGGACGCAGTTGGTCTGCGCATTGGCGCTGGCCGCACTGGCGTTTTTCCAAGCGCCGACCATGGTTCTGGTCTGGAGCGCGCTGTCGTTGTCGTTCCTTTCCGGTTGCGCACAGGCTTTTGGTGGCCCCGCGTATCAAGCATTGATTCCGACGCTGGTTGAAAAGAAGGACCTGCCGAACGCGATTGCGCTCAATTCTATTCAATTCCATTTGGCGCGCGTCGTCGGCCCGACCATCAGCAGCATTCCGTTTGCGGTCATAGGCGAACAACTTCTGGCCGCCGCCATCAGCTTCGGCATCAACGGACTTTCCTTCCTGGCGGTAATCGTCGCTTTAATGTCGCTCAACGTGCGTTACATTCCCAACCAAACCAACGGCGGCATGCGCAGCCAGATGCTCGAAGGTTTGCGCTTCGTCTGGCACAAAGAAGCCCTGCGTTCGCTGACCATTTTGTCTTTCGCCTCGACGTTTTTGGGAATGCAAGTGACGACTTTTTTTGCCGTCTTTGCCGCAGATATCTTTCGCACCGGCGCAACCGGCAATGCCCAACTGATAGGAATTTCCGGCGCGGGCGCGGTTACCGGCGCGCTGATTGTGGCCGCGCTCGGCGATGTTCAGAAAAAAGGCCAACTAGCACTGATTATGCAAATCGCCTTTGGCATTGCCATCATCGCGTTTTCGTTGTCGCCGACGGTTTGGTTGGCCTACCCGATTATTTTCATCGCCAGCGTATTTATGATGTTCGTCTTTTCGATGATCGCTTCGCTGGTGCAATTGATCGTCAGCGACGAAATGCGCGGGCGTGTGATGAGCATTTACATGCTTTCGTTTCGCGGCGGCGCGCCGCTTGGCGCATTGATTACTGGCTTTCTGGCCGAACACTATCCTCTGACGCGCGTGCTGATGATCGAAGGCGCGCTGCTCTCCCTGCTGGCACTGACTTTCCTGCTTTCTCCTTCCAGTGTCAAAGAGCACTGAGACTTCTCCGAATCAGTACCGCGAGCAGTGGCGCGCGCGCGTGCTGAGAAGCAATGCCCGCTACCGCTCGCGGTACTG
>CAZRXE010000203.1:0-1815 GCA_964603695.1 uncultured Heliomicrobium sp. | reverse complement strand
GTACCGACGCTGCTTAATGTCGGCTTCAATGGCCTCGTTGCGGGCAAATCGCCAGACCCGGCGACCGCGCCGATGTTTTGGGACACACGTGTGCAGAGCCTCGAAACCCAGGTGCCACATCCCATTCGCTCGCGCGAAGAGATGCGTGCTGAGGTCTGCACGGAATCGGAAGCCGTCGCGGCAGCGGTGAGTCGCGTGCGGCAGGTCGCGGAATACCGCGCCTTGTTCGCCGCTTACGAAGCCAACCGGCACACGCCCGACCGCAACCGGCACTTTCAAAAAATGTTCGAGTCGGTCGTTTCCGCCTGGCAGGGCGGCGAACTGGAAATGGACGGTGTGGAAAGCTGGACAACCTTTCGAGCGCGCGTGCGCGACGGTTTGAAGCAAATCATCAGCGCGCCGGGCAGCGGTCGCCGCGTGGCGGTGTTTACTTCGGGCGGTGTCATTGGTACGACTGTCCAAGCCGTGCTGGAAGCGCCCGAACGACAGGCGCTCGCCATCAACTGGCGCGTCAAGAATTGTTCGTTGACCGAATTTACTTTCGGCGGCGGGCGCATCTCACTGGATTCATTCAATTCCGTGCAGCACTTGGAAGCGTTGGGGCTGGTGACGTTTCGGTAAGGCAGGCTGCGGCCAAGCGAGGAATTTCGTCAGGCGTGAAAACGGGAAGCGCCGCCAACCAATCGGCATCAATTGCCGGGCTGATGTTCAGCAAACCGGCCACCAGCGTTTTTTGTTGCGCGGCGTCGGCAGGCAAATAAAGCGCGTTGATTTTTTGTTCCAGCAGCGCACGTCTGACCGAAGCTTTCGGATTCGACAAATCGCCGCCAACCGCCAACACCACAAAGTTTGCTGCCACCGCTCTCAGCGCGCTTGTTCCTTCGATCAAAACGTTCGGCGCTTCCACGCCCGACATCGCTTCGCGTATGCCCGCCTCAACTTGGCTGTCAGTGGCAATCACCCAATGAACATTTGTTGCGCCGGAGTCCCAATAACGTCCGGTGTCTTTGCCGAAACTGTAAGTTGCCGCGCGCCCTGAGCGCACCGTCGGTTGATGACCGAGCAGAAAGCTGACGCAGCAGGCGTGCGGGTCTTTGCCGCAGGAACGGTAATGGCCGCGTGTCAGTTTGATCGCCTCCCAATCGGCGGTTCGGGAAAGCTCGCGCAGCAATTCGCAAAGCAATGTGGTTTTGCCCGAATTGGAAGAAGTCCCGGCGATGACTATGATTTTGGGAGCCATAAGACGGCAAGATTGTTTCACGCCAAGCCGCAAAGTCGCAAAGAAGGTTGTTCGCGGCGGTTTGGCGTGAACGTGTGGTTCGGGTTGGATTACCATTGCGACGTTTTGTCGCTGGCCATCGCCGCCGGTGAAGTTGGCGATTAGACAGTATGGCCAGAATTTCTTCAGGATTGACAAAGGGTTTTTAGATCACTGTCGGCAAGTCTTTTGGCTGATTCTGTTGGCTGTACATTTCTTTTTCCTGGCAGCTATATTATCGCCGCCGTACAGATACACGAATTCAACCCTTGAGGACAAACTGAAGTGAGCAAACAAAACTCGGCGGGAATTCCGTTGCGCGCATTGGGCCGCACGGGCATTGAGGTGACGGCGATTGGCTTCGGCGGCTATCACCTGGGCGTAATCAAAGATGATGACGAAGCTGTGCGATTGACGCGGCAGGCGATTGACGCCGGCATTACCTTCATGGACAACGCCTGGGAATACCACGACGGGCGCAGCGAAGACTTGATGGGACGCGCGATTGCCGGCAGGCGCGACGAAGTTTTCCTGATGTCCAAAGTCTGCACGCACGG
>CAZRXE010000202.1:0-1722 GCA_964603695.1 uncultured Heliomicrobium sp. | reverse complement strand
CCGCGACCGTAAGGGAGCGGCTGACGTTGAGGGGAAATATGGCACTGTTGAGAAAAGCGTTTGTGATGTCTGTCTTCCCGGATCAACACGCCGAATACGAACGGCGGCACAATCCTATCTGGCCGGAATTGGAAGCAACGTTGAAAGCGCACGGCGCTCACAATTATTCGATCTTTCTGGATGAGGCGACAAGTCTGCTTTTTGGTTACGCCGAGATCGAAAGCGAAGCGCAGTGGGAAGCCATCGCGCAAACCGAAGTCTGCCGGCGCTGGTGGTTGCACATGCGAGAACTGATGCCGTCCAACCCCGACAACAGCCCGCAATCGAAACCGCTGCGCGAAGTTTTCCACATTGACTGATCTGAACCTATGCCGACTTTCAAACCTTCCCCTGTCTTCAATTGCTTTGGGCGCTTCGGGCGCTTTGGGCGTGAACTTTCGGCAGCGGCGGCCTTTGTCGTTTTGCTGCTGGCGGTGGGCTTTGTTGCGCCGTCGTTTTTAAGCGCGGCGAATCTGCGCGATTTGTTGTTGAGCAACGCACCCGTGCTGATTGTCGCCATTGGCATGACGATGGTAATTGTGGCTGGGCAGATTGATATTTCCGTTGGATCGCAATTCGCTGTTTGCGGAATCGCCGCCGGATTGCTGACGAAAAGCGGTTTGCCAATGGCGGCAGTGCTTGTGCTGGTTGCACTGATTGGCGGATTGCTCGGTTCGATCAATGGCTGGCTGGTGTCGCGATTGAAGATTCCAGCGATTGTCGTGACTCTGGCGACGCTGGTGGCTTGGCGCGACGGATTGCGTTGGGCGACCGAAGGCGCTTGGGTGCAGGGCTTGCCGGGCAACTTTCAATGGTTCGGATTGGGGCAAACGGTGGGACAGACGTTGATCGTTGCGGTTTCGCTGACAATGTTTTTGGCCTTCGCCTGGATGTTAAATCGTTTGCCGGGCGGGCGGGCGATTTACGCCGTTGGTTCGGACACCGAAGCGGCAAGGCTCGGCGGCATTGATCCGCCGGCGGTGACTTTCGGTGTGTTTGTGTTGATGGGCGGCTTGGTTGGTTTGGCGGCGCTGTTGAACGCTGTGCGCTTTTCCTCAATCCCGGCCAATGCGGGCATCGGTTTGGAAATGAAAGCAATTGCGGCGGTTGTCGTCGGAGGTGCGGCCATCACCGGCGGACGCGGGACTTTGTTGGGAACCTTGATCGGCGTGGCCTTACTCGGAACCATCGGCACGGCGCTGACTTTTGCGGGGATCAACCCGTTTTGGGAAAAGGCGATTCAGGGCGGGATTATTCTGGCGGCGCTGGTTTCAGATGTGTTGTTGGGGAAATTGCGTTTTGGCGGACAGGCGATGGCGACGGAATAAACGCCGCCATCGCTCGCTTGAACTTAGCGTCAATCGCCAGATTGACTGAGCCGAACCGCTTTGTAACCGCCTGCCGCGCGGTCTTTCAGCCACCACAGCGCGAACACCGCAAAGGGAATCACGGCCAACATCGCCACATACCTGAAGGCTGCCGCGTCCGCCGCTTGACTGGCAGCAGTTTTAACGGCCTCACTGGCGGTTTCGCTCCAGCCTGCCGACGTGCGTAGAGAGTCGCGAATGCCGCCCATTTTGAAAATCACCAATCCAAGGGCGAATTGCCCGGCAAAGCCCATCAAGCCCATCGTGAAGGCACCGCCTTGCGGAAAACGCTCCGACGTGATGCCCAACATGGTCG
>CAZRXE010000201.1:0-4522 GCA_964603695.1 uncultured Heliomicrobium sp. | reverse complement strand
TTTCCGGCTCAGGGCATTTTCGCCCGGCGAAAAAAATCGTCAGGCGTCGCCGCGCTGATTCATAGGCCGTTTCAGGATTGCCGCCGCCAAACGCCAGCCAGTTCAAAAAGGCTTGCAGGTCTTGTGGGGTCAGCCTCGATCCGTTCAATTCGTTCAAAGTACGAGTTTCGACCATAATTTTTGTTCGGCTTCGCATTGATTTCGCTTGGTAACGAAGCGACTGCTCGCTCGAAAGTATTCAGATTGTTTGTCTTGATAACCGCCTGGCTGTGACCGGCGGAGAATAGTTGATTTGAAAGTTTCAGTCTACCGAGAGGGACGGCTTTTCAATGCGGCATGGGCAGGATTGGCAAGGTAGCCGAAAGCCTTGTTGAAAATACACTTTCGGCACGCGGTCTGGCGGAGGCGCGGCTTGATGTACGGCTTGGGGGTGGGGTAAAACAGCGGCGATTGGCGGACTTCACTCCGTTCCACCTTCAACTGCAGTATCATTACTATCGTTTCCGAAATTTTCCGATCATTAGTCTTCAATGAAATCAAAACCAGTCGTTGTTACCTTTCCCGCCCCGATTTATGCCGAGACCGTTCTCAATCACACCTTCGCTGACGGGCAGCGATTCTTTTTCGAGCCGTTGATGCGTATTCATTACGCCCACGCGCTGATGTTGGCGAAGCGGAAAATCATTTCGCGCGAAGAGGTGCGAACGATCCTGGCCGGTCTGGATGAACTCGATAGCCAACGGATTCTGCGCGCCAAATATGATGGTTCGGTCGAGGATTTGTATTTTTATGTCGAGCGCGAGTTGTCGAATGCGATTGGCGAGGAACTGGCCGGCAAGCTGCACATTGCGCGCAGCCGCAACGACATTGATGTCACGCAGTACCGCATGAAGTTGCGGGTGGATGTGCTGAATCTGGCCGGCGACTTGATGGCTTTGCGGGCGGCTTTGATTGCGCTGGCGCAGGCCAATTTGAAAACAGTCATGCCGGCGCATACGCATACGCAGCCGGCGCAACCGACCACGCTGGCGCACTATCTGTCGGCTGTTATCGAATTCGTCAGCCGTGATGTCGTGCGATTGCGCGCAGCCTTCGCCAACGTCAACCGCAATCCGCTGGGCGCTTGCGCGATTACGACCACGGGTTTTCCTATCAACCGCGAACACACCGCTCGGCTGCTGGGTTTTGAAGGCGTGGTGGAAAATTCCTATTACGCCGTCGGCGGCGTTGATTATTTGCTCGAAGCCGTCGGCGCGTTGGCGACTTCGGCGGTCTGCCTGGGTAAATTCACTCAGGATTTATTGCTTTGGGCGACGCAGGAATTTTCTTTCCTGACGCTGAATGACGGCTTTGTTCAAACCAGTTCGATCATGCCGCAAAAGCGCAATCCAGTGGCGTTGGAACACGTGCGCATTCTGCTCAGCCGCGCTTTCGGACAGGCGCAGGCCGTGGCGGCCAGCATTCACAACACGCCTTTCGGCGACATCAACGACGTGGAAGACCCGCTACAGCCGCTGGTTCACAATGCTTTCAGCGATGCCGCGCGTGCCGTGAAGCTGCTGGCTGGCGCGGTGGGCGCAATTGTGATTGATCGCGAAAGCTTGCGGCGCAAAGCCTCCGGCAGCTTTCTGACGATGACTGAACTTGCCGACACTTTGGTGCGCGCGGAAGGTTTGAGCTTCAAGATGGCGCACCGACTGGCGGCGCTGACCGTCAAGCGAGTGTCCGGCATTCAGGCTTCGCACGCGGAAATTGCCGATTCACTGCTGGCCGTAGCGCGAGAAACGCTAGGTCGGAATCTGCGTTTGTCGCGGGAACAGTTGATTGAATCACTTTCGCCGCTGCACTTTGTCGAAGTCCGTCAGGTCTTCGGCGGTCCCGCGCCGAATCAAGTGGCCGACTTTTTGAAACGACAAAAACTGATTGCGGCGGAAGACCAACGCTGGGCGAAAGAAAAATCCGCCTTGCTGGCGGCCTTCCCGAAAAAGGTCGAGCAGGAAAGGAAACAGGCGGAGCGCGGACGTCCCGTCCGCCGAATAAAGAAGCCGCGAAGCTTCCTTTATAAATGATTTTTATCGGGCTAGAGAAATTATCGAATTGACAGTTTTCGCAGCCGGCGTGTATAAGCCTTCGACACGGTTACAGAGGTTGTAGCCGCTTGATTGCAAATCGAAACCAACGCAACTATTCAAAATAGGAAAAAGAAATGGAAAACCAAGCCAAAATTCGGCGGTCAGTCTTTTCGGGATTACCCATCAGTCGTAACCACACGTCTGATTCGATCAATGTTACTTCTGCCTTCCCGTACTCCTTCCGCATGCCTTCTTCCAAATGCTCCTGTTGTTGTTGTTGTTGTCGCTAGCCCTGTGGCCGCGCCCATCGCGGCAAATTCCCTAACAAACAGTTTATAAGCTTAGGCCGAGGCTGGCGTCTTTCAGTCCAATGGCTTGAGCTACAGCGATTATTCACTTCGCTGCACATCCGCGAAGCGTGTTTGTCGCGCCGTTGGCTCGTAGGTTCCGCACATTCGTTCGTGCTGTCAGCGAACCGAATGCTTTTGCAGCGACCACTGCCAGGCGCGAACGAACGGCGCTGTTGACGCGGAATAGGAGAATCACAATGAGCGTCAAATTCGAGATTGCCGATTGGAAAATTGAACTTACGTGGAAAGAGTTGATCTGCCGTCCGGCGGCGCGGTCTGAAGCTGTGCGCGAGAACGCCCGCGCACGCATTGTAGCCGCCGATCTCAAACCGACAAACGCAACTTTCAAGATCTACAACAAGGAGAAGAACAATGAGTTTGATTTTGCCGCACGGCGGTAACCTGATTGACCGCGAAGTGCGCGGCGCGGAACGCGAAAGCCTGCTGCGCGCTTCGGCCAAATTGCCGAGCGTGACGATCAACGCCCGCGCAGAAGCGGATTTGGAATTGATCGCCACGGGCGCGCTGTCGCCGCTGGAAGGCTTTCTGGGCGAAGCCGATTACCTGTCCGTCCGCGACAACCTACGATTGGCCAACGGATTGGTTTGGTCCGTTCCGGTGACGCTATCAGCCACTGCCGAAGAACGCGCGCGGTTGACTGTTGGCGAAGACGTGGCGCTGCGCACACGCGATGGGCGATTGGTTGCCGTGCTGCATCTGGCGGAGATTTACACTTACGACAAACAAGCCGAAGCCGAAGCCGTTTATCGCACGGCTGAAGAAAAACATCCCGGCGTGCAGGTGTTGTATTCGCAAGGCGAATACTTGCTTGGCGGCAAAGTGACTGTGCTCGATCATCCGAACGGCCACGAGTTCAAAGCTTATCGCCACACGCCGGCGCAAACGCGCGCGCTGTTTGTTGAAAAGGGCTGGCAACGGATCGTCGCTTTCCAAACGCGCAACCCTGTGCATCGCGCGCACGAGTACATTCAAAAATGCGCGATGGAAACCGTGGACGGATTGCTGTTGCATCCGATTGTCGGCGAAACCAAATCCGACGACATTCCGGCGGGCGTCCGGCTGCGCGCTTATGAAGCCATCTTGGAAAACTACTATCCGGCGGATCGCACAGTGCTGGCGGTGCTGCCGGCGGCGATGCGTTACGCAGGGCCGCGCGAAGCCATCTTTCACGCCACGATTCGCAAAAACTACGGCTGTTCGCACTTCATTGTCGGACGCGACCACGCGGGCGTGGGGAACTACTACGGCACGTACGACGCGCAGAAAATCTTCGGCAACTTCACGGCGGAAGAGATCGGCATTACGCCGATGTTTTTCGACAACACCTTTTTCTGCCGCAAGTGCGACGGCATGGCTTCGCTGAAAACCTGCCCGCACGATGCTTCGCACCACGTCAGTCTGAGCGGTACGAAAGTTCGTGAGTTGTTGGCGGCAGGCGAAATTCCGCCGGGCGAATTCACGCGCAAAGAAGTGGCCGAAGTATTGATCGCTGCATTGCGATCACCTGCGCTCAAGGCAGGAGCCTAATCAAATGATTTTGTGGCTGAGGTGTGGTTGATGACATCAGTAAAAGCCACTCCAGTTCATGCGGGTTTTCAACTCTTGTTGCCGCGACGATTGGTTCATACATATTTTCAACCGCGATGATGCAGACGCTGCAAACAATACAGGGCAAGTTCACTTGCGGTGAAAAACACGCGCTAAACGCCAGGTGTTCCTGTTGTCGCTGTATGTGTATGGCGTGTTGTCGCTCGCACGTTGCGGAGACTGATCTGAGGGAATGAAAAGCCTATTCATAGGCTTTGTCACAAGAAACCCGCTGTCAGGCTCCAAGCTCACAGCGGGTTTCGCCATTTCAGAACGATTTATTGAAGGAATGCCAAATCATGATTTCAAACATTCGACAGTTGCTTGCT
This sequence comes from uncultured Heliomicrobium sp., assembly GCA_964603695.1. Taxonomy (GTDB): domain Bacteria; phylum Acidobacteriota; class Blastocatellia; order RBC074; family RBC074; genus RBC074. The sequence goes on along the minus strand of CAZRXE010000201.1, from coordinate 163 downwards.
CGGATTTTCGCTGGTTTCGTCCTGCTGACTTTTGTTGCCGTCGCGGTCATCGCTCAGGATTCTTACGATAAAACTATTGAAAAATGGCGCGCGGAGCGCGAAGCCAAGCTGATAGCCGACGACGGCTGGTTGACGGTGACCGGTTTGTTCTGGTTGCGCGAAG
>CAZRXE010000200.1:0-5098 GCA_964603695.1 uncultured Heliomicrobium sp. | reverse complement strand
TCCCGCCGCCACGCTCAGCGTCACGGACGGACGCGATTCGCTGGTGATTATGTTTTTGCTGCTGGCGACGCTGACGTTTTGCTACCAACTGCTGACCCTGACGCTGGCGGATCGGACTTCCGGCATGGCCTTCTTGAATTTGCGTCTGGTCAACATCGCCAAGCCGGAAAAGCCGGTTCTCTTCACGCAAAAATTCGCGCGCGCCGTGGCGGCAACCGCCGTGTTTTTATGTCCGTTGTTGAACCTGATTTCAAACCAGCGGCATCACACTCTTCCTGATATGTTTTCCGGCACAACGCTGTTGGAAAAATAACTTCCGACGATTTCCCCGCGCGGATTCCCATGGACAACTTTCTGCTGCAAGCCATCGCCGGCGAGCTTGAATCCCTGCTTCGCGGTCGGCGACTGGGCAAAATCGTCCAGCTCAGCACCACCGATGTGGCCTTTGATTTCCGCTTCAACGATGGGCGCTTGCTGGCAACGTCCACCGATCCGGCGCGGCTGGCGCTTTACCTGACCGCGAGGCAACCCAAACAACTCAGCGCGGATTTTCGCACGGACACAGCTTTTGTGGCGCTGGTCAAAAAATATCTGGGCGACGCCAAACTGACGGCGGTGGAAAAGCTGGGCTATGACCGCGTCGTTAATTTCGAGTTCGAGGCCGAAGACGACAATGGACAAACAGCGCGGCGAACCCTGGTTGTTTTGCTGACGGGTCGTGGGGCAAACATACTGGTGACTGAAAACGGGCGCATTCTGGCGCGTTTGCGCGAAAGCAGCGAAATGACCGAATCGGAAATCTTTTCCGAACCCGCGCCGCCCGCCGACAAACTCGACCCTTTCCTCTGTTCCGCCGCCCAGTTGTATGACTTGATCGCCGCCGACGGTGACATTGCGACGGCGGCGCAAAAGAACTTCATCGGCTTTGCGCCCGCTTACGCTCGCGAACTCGCCTTTCGCGCGCAAACCACGGACGCCGAATTGGCGCTGCGAGAGTTGCTCTGCGATTTGTTTGAATCGAACCCAGTGCCGACGCTTTATTCCGCACCTTCGCTGGCGGAACTCCGGCGCAACATTGGCCGCGAAGAATACAGCCTGACGCTTTCGCCGATTGAATTGCGCCACTTGTTCGCGCTCGACCAAACCGGATTTGCCACCGTCAACGAAGCGGCGGACGCCTGCTTCACGCTGCTTGATGCGCGCCGCCACTTTCTGGCGCGCAAGCAAAAGCTGAGTTCGCAATTCAGCGGCAAATTGAAAAAGCAACGCACGTTGGCCGCCAATCTGCGCCGCGAACTGGAAGGCTTTGCCAAAGCCGAAAGGCATCAGCGATGGGCGGAATTGCTGCTGGCCAATTTGCATCAAGCTGAAAAGTCCAACGGCCAATTCACGGTCACGGACTTTTACGACGAAGCGCAAGCAACAATTGAAATCCCCGCCGCCGACAAAGCCACCGCGCAGGAAGCCGCCGAGCATTACTTCAAACTCGCCCGCAAAGCGCGCCACGGCTTTGAAACCATCAGCGCGCGCCTGCCGGAAATCGAAAAAGAAATCGTTGACCTGGAAAACAAACTGGCGAATCTGGCCGCCGTCACTCGCCCGGAAGAATTAAACGCAGATTTTGAAGAAGCCGCGCCGCAACCGCTTCGGCAGGAAAAGCCCAAAACCCAACCCGGCAAAAAACCCAAAGAAGAAAAGCTGACGGGCTTGCGGCGCTATCGTTCGACGGATGGTTACGAAATCCTGATTGGTCGCACCGACCGCGACAACGACAATTTAACGCTGAAAATCGCCAAGTCGTATGACCTGTGGTTTCACGCGGCGGACTATCCCGGCTCTCACGCCGTGCTGCGCAATCCGCAGCGCCGCGAAGTCCCCATGACATCCATCCTGGAAGCCGCGCAACTCGCCGCCAAATTCAGCCAGGCGCGCGACAACGCCAAAGTCGCCGTCAATTACTGCGAAAAGAAATTCGTCACCAAACCCAAAGGCTTCGCGCCGGGACAGGTTCGATTGGCTTCGTTCAAAACCGTCATGGTCGAACCGCGCGAAGCCGGCGAAAAACTCTGAAACATCCCTGTCGGTAGCCCGCGCATAAGCAAGGGGCTGGCGCGATGGTTTCAATCCCAGCGGGATCAGATGCTGCAAGCCGGCGATTTGCTGATCGCCGGCGGCACACAGCCAAACTCGCCATAAATCAGGCATATTCCGCGACTGAAATTTCCTTGATGTGGGTGTGTCGGCCTGGGTGACGACGAATCTGATCCAGCATCCGCGCCACTTCTACCGTGAAATAGGTATGGCCGCAATTCCGGCAGGAATACATTGGAACATTATTGACCATAACTACTTGCTCGCCTTTGCCGACAAGTTGAGGTCGTCGGACAAGGCGCGCAGTTTGCGCGCCGCACAGGCTGCACGTCAGGTCGGTGGGTTCAGGTTGATCGGTTTTCATAAGCGAAATGTGGTGATGATGACGACGCAACGATTGTCATCCAATTTAGCGACCACGGCGATTTCGTCGCCGTTCTGACAATCGCCCTGCAATCGCCATGGATGACGTACTTCCATTCTCCGAAGTCGTCATCCCACTGGCGAGTCATGATAAGACCAGTCCGAATGCAATGTTCAAGGTCATCCACAAAAAGATCGTCGGCGTTCATTTCGTCATAAGCGTGCGTGGTGAGAATGAGCTGACCCGCACGAATGCCACGCCGCATCTGTTGTAGGACGTTCTCAAACATCAGTCACCTTAAAACACCGGCTCACTCAGCTTGGCCAGCACCGCCGCCGAGGCCTTTTCGACATCCGCGTGCAGCGAATTGCCGTGCGCGTCCATCGTGACGATGGCCGGAAAGTCAGTCACGCGCAGATGCCACATCGCTTCGGGAATGCCGAATTCCAGCAGGTTGACGTCCAGCACTTCGTCAATGGACTTGGCGTAATACTGCGCTGCGCCGCCGATGGCGTTCAGATAAACCGCGCCGTGTTCTTTCAATGCGGCCAGGGTTTTCGCGCCCATGCCGCCTTTGCCGACGACGGCGCGAATGCCGTAGCGTTTGATGATCTCGCCTTGATATGGCTCTTCGCGGATGCTGGTGGTCGGGCCGGCGGCTTTGATTTGGTATTTGTCGCCGTCTTTCAACACGACGGGGCCGCAGTGATACAACACCGAACCGTTGAGGTCTGCCGGCGGATCGTTCTTCATCAGGTGGGCGTGGACGGCGTCGCGTCCGGTGTACATTTCGCCCGTGACCAGTACCACGTCGCCGACTTCCAGACTGCGGACTTGTTCTTCGGTCAGCGGCGTGCGCAGGACTTTTTCGTTACCGGTAAAAGTAAAACCGCTGCCTTGCGACATTTTGAGCGCAGGCTGTTCGGCATCACGATAGAGCCAGCGTTTGATCTCACCAGTTTTGGCGTCGAGCACCACGCCCAGCCGCCGGAAGGCCCAGCAGTCATACGCCACGGAAACGAAAAAGCTCGCGGGCAGGCGGTTGAGCACACCGATCTTGCAGCCGATCAAGGTTACGCCGCCGCCGAAACCCATCGTGCCGATGCCGAGCGTGTTTGCGGTTTGCACAATGTAGTCTTCCAGCTTGGCCAGTTCGGGAATCGCATTTGTGTCGTCGAGCGTGCGGAAGAGTTGTTCTTTGGCGTTCAAATAACCTTGCGCGCGGTCGCCGCCGATACAGACGCCGATGGCTCCGGCGCTGCAACCTTGTCCTTGCGCCTGCCAGACGGCGTGCAGCAAACATTTGCGGACGCCATCCAAATCGCGCCCGGCTTTGCCCAAGTGCGGGATTTCCACCGGCAACGAATACTGAATGTTTTTGTTTTCGCAGCCGCCGCCTTTGAGCAGCAACTTCACTTCAACCTCGTCTTCGTTTTCCCACTGATCGAAATGCATCGTTGGCGTGCCCGGCCCCAGGTTGTCGCTGCTGTTTTCGCCGGTCAGCGAATTGACGGAGTTCGTGCGCAACTTGCCGCGCTTGGTGGCTTCGGCGACGGCGGCCCGGATTTCCTTTTTCATCACGATCTGGTTCGCACCCACGGGCGTTTTGATTTCAAAGGTCGGCCAGCCAGTGTCCTGACAAATCGGGCCTTCGTTGTCGCAGGCCATGTCAATGTTCGTGGCAATGACATTTAAGGCTTGCAGCGAGCGCCCGCCCTGCTCTTCGCCCATCGCGCGCGCCATCGCGTGGCGAACATCGGGCGGCAGATTGGTCGAAGTGTGAGTGATGAGTTGCAGAATGCTTTCACGAAAAACGTCCATGAATTTTCCTCTCCGGTTGAATGAATTTTAGAAATGCGGGATTTACAGCGGCGATAATTTAGCACAAGGCTTCCTCACATTCTCCCCGCGCGGAACTGTCGGCCGAATCTTTCAACTGACGCGGCAAACCTGCGCGGAGACGCTGTTTTTCCGCTGTTTTCGCCGTGGTCTTTGGTTTGCAGATATGACGGCGTGTGCCACAATCCGCGCCGAAAAATCCATGACAAACATCGCCATCGAACCGGAAACAATCGCAAAGACTCAGGCTCGCAGCGCGTGGAAAGCCGCGCTGGTCGTGGCGCTGGTTTGCGCCGTGCTGACTTCCATTGCCGTGCTGCCGTTTTTCTTCATCGGCGAAGATCAAAAGATCGGCTGTTGCGGCGGCGCGATGCCCGTCACGCACGATTCGTGGATGCACTACAACCAAATGAACGCCTTTTGGCAAAGCCTGTCGGCGGGCATCGTGTATCCGCGCTGGGACGAAAACACGCACGGTTACGGCGCGCCGACCACCAGCTTCTACCCGCCCGGCGTTTATTACCTGACTTCGACGACGTACTTCGTCACGCGTGACTGGGTGAAAGCGTGGGCAGGATTTTATTGGTTGACGATGCTGGCTTCGGCTGTGGCGATTTATTGGTACGCGCGGCAAAGCTTGTCGCGCGGCGCTTCATTGACGGCGACAGCGGTTTACGTTTTCGCGCCGTATCACCTGCTCAATCAATACCAGCGCGGCGCGATGTCGGAATTCACCAGCTTCATTTGGATTCCGCTGTGTTTATTGTTTGCCGAACGACTGCTGAACGTGGGACAGGCTTCAGC
>CAZRXE010000199.1:0-9975 GCA_964603695.1 uncultured Heliomicrobium sp. | reverse complement strand
TTCGCCTGCGGCCCGTGGCTGCCAAAACTCTTTCCTCACTTACTGGCCGGTCGCATTCATCCGACGCAACAGGAAGTTTTCTTTTTCGGTGCGCCCGCCGGCAGCAAACAGTTCGCGCCGCCGCAGATGCCAACTTGGATTGATTTCGGTGCAGAGATGTATGGCCTGCCCGACCTGGAAAATCGCGGCTTCAAAGTCGCGCTCGACCGTCACGGCGCTGACATTGACCCCGACACCGCCGAAAGAAACATCACGCCCGCTTTGCTTGCGGAAGTGCGCAACTTTCTGGCCAGACGCTTTCCGACCATGCACGAAGCGCCGTTGCTCGAATTCCGCGTGTGCCAGTATGAAAACACTTCCAACGGCGACTTTCTGATTGATCGTCACCCCGATTTCGACAACGTCTGGCTGGTCGGCGGCGGCTCCGGCCACGGTTTCAAACACGGCCCGGCGCTCGGCCAATACGTCGCCGAACGCCTTACAAAAGGCGGCGCAGTCGAACCTCGCTTTTCGCTCGCAACCAAGCAGGCCGCGCGCAATCGCTCTGTGTTTTGACGGCTTCACGCCAAGATGAATTTCCAGAACTTTCGTTTTGCCGGCGTTCGTATCGAAGGCTGCGAAAGGAGCAGTGAACGAAATGAAAAATCCCGGTACAGCGGCAGTCTTGAGTTTGATCGTTCCCGGCGTCGGACAGATTTACAACGGCGCGATCTGGCGCGGCATTTTCTGGCTGATTCTCACGCCCGGTTTCTGGATCGGCAGCGGCGGTTTGTTAGGCTGGGTTTGCCATTTGATCTCGGCGTGGACGGCTTACAATTACGCGCAAAAACGTGTTTCAGGCTCCGGTTGATGAAACTGTAACGCCGACGTTGACCAGCGCCTGACGTAGTAAATCAGCGACGCCCAGTTCCGTGGCCCAGTGATGCAAGTAATCGTAATCAAGTGAGTTCCCCTGCACTTTCAGAACATTTTGCACGTCGTCCAATTGTCTCTCTGAAACGCTCCCGCCTTTACGAAACCAGCGCAGCTTTTGCAGCACAATATCTTCGGCGCTGCAAAAATAAACGGCTGAAGCATCCGGTTCTTTCCCCAATGGTTCGAGTCTGCGACGCTGCTTTTCTGCTTGTGCATAACGATCCGTGCCCAGAACAAAAATGTCGGCTTTGTACATCGTGTCCAGATGGATCACATTGAAGGAACGATGTGAATGCACGGCACGCTGAACAGCTTGGCGGTCTATGTAAAAATCGTTTTCCAATGCCGCAACCAAGCTATGTATGTGTTCTTCTTTCAACTCCGCAACCAAATCAACGTCCTGAGTCGAACGCGGCAATCCATGAATAGAGCTTGCCAACGACCCGCCGATCCAATACACAATTCCCAAGCTTTCCAAAGTTTGAGCCAAGGTTTGCGCGACTTGCGTGGCGTCAGGCATTTCAGTACCCCTCCTTGTCCGGATCCCAGGCAAATGCTTCCCGCATCAATTCAGGTTCAAGCCGGCGCGAAGCCAATCGTAACTTCAGTTCGCGTTCGCCGGCATGCGGATAACGACGACGAATGTCATTCATCGCCAACCGGCTAACGAGTTCGGTCAACTCGCTCACTTGTTGCAGCTTCCTCCACGCGGGCATCTTGCGGTATCCCTCGATCAGCATTTGTTCGATTTCTGGCGGTGTGTCCAAAGCCATTGGTTTCATACGTCGATGTTGGCGTACTTGCTGACGGTCAGTCAATGTTCGGTGCGGGCTTGCGCGACCAAATCCGTCTTTTCCGGTTTCTTGCGAGTGATCCGGTAAAAGTATCCGCTGATGTGTTCCAGTTCGTAACGCCGCTTAATCATCTCCAGCCCGGCGGCTTCGCGGCTTTTTTCGCGCGCGCCGGCTTGCCAAAGCTCCGGGTCGAAATCCACATACACCATACGCCCGGCGAAAAAATAATCGTCAATCGCCTGATCGAGCTTTTCATCCGGCCAGGGTGCGCCCGGCGCGATTGCCTTCCAGTAAGGCCGCGCGCCTGTGGCCTGGAAAAAGTGAATCAGTGGTGCGCGCATTCCGACGATGAAGCCGGAGTTCCAGGGCAGGTCTTCGATTTTCTTGATGTAGTTGAGCGCGGCTTTCGCATTCCATTCGGCGCTGTAAAGCTCTTTGGCTTCGTGCAGGTAAGTTGCCAGCGTCAAGGCAATCAAACCAAACAACACCAGCGCGCCCCGAATTGGCCGCAACCGCAGCAACTCCGCCAGACACCAGCCGCACGCCGCCGCCAAACCGAGCAAGCCCGTCAGCAGGTAACGCGGATTGACCGGCAAATCGTGATTGGCAAGCAACACCAGATCAGCCAGCAGCCCGCACAAACCGAAAAGCAGCAACAGTCGCAAGGTTCGTTTTCCGCTCAACCAGACCAGCGCCAACGGCGTCAGCACTGCGACAGCGGCGGAACAGTAAAACGCGAATTGAGCCAGAAAGCTGAAGTTTTTGAGCGTCACCGGATGAACCTTGCGCTCCTGTGCGCTCAGGCGATACCAGTTTTTCACCGCGAACCAATACAAGTCGCCGTCATAAAACGTCCAGAAAATCATGCCGGCAAACGCCGCTAACACCGCCAGCGCCAACGCCGCCAGACCGTAACGCCACTTCACTCCATACACCCACGCCGCCAGCGGAATGAACGGAAAGTAAAAGACTGCGAATTCGCGGATGTTCGCGCTGAGACCGATCAAAAACGCCGCCAGCAAGAAGCCTACGATTTCCCCGCGACGCAAACTTCGCAGCATCCACCACAGCGCCCAACTCAGCATCAGAAAGGCGGGAATCTCGCTCATCGCGCGTCCGCTATAGGTGATGAAGTAAGGCGAGGCGGCAACTATCAACGCGCTGATAAATGCTGCCTGTCGCCGCGCGGTGAGTTCCTTACAAAGCGCGTAAATGCTGATGATGGCCGGGCCGGTTTGCGCAATCACGCCGTAACGCAACAACAAATACGCCTGCTCCGGCGGCCAATTCCACCAGCGCCGCGCCGCCCGCCAAAGCAAATGGTTGTAGCCTAGAAACAACGCGCGGCTCAGCCCCAAAGCCGAAGCTTTGCCTTCGACGACGTAGCTTGTGTAATCAAAACCGTCCCAATCCGAAATAAACCGGTCCTGATACTTCCAGGCTAGCCAACACGAAACGCAGGCCAGCGGCAGCCAGAGGTAAAAATCTTTTTTCCAGTGGTGGGAATTGGTGATTGGTGGTTGGTGGTTGGTGGTTGGTGGAATTCTCAAACGTTGGACTTGATATTGGCGCGCTGATGGGCGGTGGTTGACGCCGATCTACCGGCAACCAACCACCCACCACCAACCACCAACTTACCCTTTCGGCGCGTAATAACCTTTGCGATGCCGAATCTTCAGGTCTTTGACGTTGCGATTCGGCAACTTGATTTCCAGTTTGCGAAACGCGCCGTCCGGCGTGTCGTTCTTCGGTTCGTAGGCGAGCAGGTATTGCTGGCGCATATCCTGTTCCAGTTGGACAAAAGCGTTTTCCAGATCGCGGCGTCCTTTCGGGACAAAGACGCGCCCACCTGTGGCCTCGCTCAAGCGTTTAAGCATGCCTTCGTTGATGCCGAAATTTCCCTGATCGCCGATGCCGATGGCATAGATGACGACTTCAGCTTTCAGCGCCTCGTCAATGGCATCGCCAATTTTCATGCGGCTGGTGGTGTCTAGACCGTCGGTCAGCAATACGATGGTTTTACGTCCGGGCTGGCGCGCCAGCATATCGGCGCAGGTCGCATACACTGAATCGAAAATGGATGTGCCGCCCTGCCTTGAGCCGCCGTTAATGGGGGGAGTCGGGCCGCCAAAAACGCTGACCGGCGGCGCGGCGATGAATTCGATTTGATCCAGTCCCCGACGAACACGCGCCGGATTGGAAGTCAAATCCTGCATAATGGTCGGTTCACCCTCGAACTTGATGACGGCGGCGGTGTCTTTGCCGAAGCGGATAACCGAATCAACGAAGCGGCCTCCCGCGTCTTTTAGCACCGGCAACGTGTACTGTTCGCTGCCGCTGACATCCACCAAAATGGCCATCGTCAGCGGCAAATCTACTTCTTTTTTGAACGCGAAGATTTCCTGCGGCTGGCCGTTTTCCAGAATCTGAATGTCTTCCTGCTTCAGATCGTTGATGAAACGGTTCTGTTTGTCCTGCACGCTGAACAGAATGTTGACCAATTGCGTGCCGATTTTGAGCGTTTCCATCTCATCGGTCTTTTTCGGGTCTTGTTTCTGTTGCGGAGTTTTTTTGTCCTGCTTTTGTTGTTGAGCCTTTGCACCAAATCGCGGAGCAAACGCGAAAAGGATCGCCGTTGCCACCACGACGGCGCACACCGACCACTTCAAGGTTTTGGCGATGCTGATCTGTTTCATGATTTTCACTCCCTGCTTCAATCGAGAATGCAAAACCGCCGCATAGGGGTGGCTGGCGGCCTGCATCTCATCGTTCAGTATTGATTGGCTTGCGCGCCCGTCACAGTGCGTGGAGGCGTTGCCGTGTAACCTGTCTTGGTTCTGACCTTCAGATTTTTGTGATTCGGCAGTTTGACTTCGATCTGCCGGTATTTACCGTCAAACTTGTCGTTGGTCGGCGAATAGGCCACCAAATACTGGCTGCGTAATTCGCGGGCGATGGCCGAAAAACTGCGCTCCAGTTCGATCACTTCGGCTGTGAAAAAGGCGCGACCGCCGGTGTCTTCGGCCAGTTTTTTCAAATCCTTATCTTCTTTACGATCCACGGTTCCGGCCTGCACGCCGAAGTAACCCGCCTGTTTGGTGCTGATGACATAGACGATGGTTTCCGACCGTTGCGCGATTTCAATCACTTCTTTCAAAGTGCGTTCGCTGATGGTGTCTTCGCCGTCGGTCAGCACGACCATTGCGCGGCGTTTGCCGGCCAACGAGGGTGCGAGCATCTTTTCTTCACAGACTTGAAAGATGGCGTCGTACATCTTGGTTTCGCCCTGCGCCTTGACCTTGTCAATCGCCTTAGTTAGCAAATCCAGGCGATTGCTGAAATCCTGATGCAGTTCGATTTGCGAATCGAAGGTCGCGAACAAAGCGCGATCTCTGCGCTCGGTCAACATGGTTTGCAGAAACGACACCGCCGCGTCTTTTTCAAATTTCAGCTTGGGCTTGACGCTGTTTGATGTGTCCATCAACACAGCCACATCCAACGGCAAGTCGCTGACTGCGGAAAAACCTTCGACCTCCTGCGAGGTCTTGTCCTCGTAAACCTCAAAGTCCGACCGCTTCAAATCCGTGACAAAGCGCCCGGTTTTATTGTCGGTCACGGTGATGGCTAACCGCACGTTGACGGTGATGGACTGGATCTGGTCAGGATTGGTTTTGTCCTGTTGATCGCCGGGCTTTTGTTGTCCCTGTTGCCCCTTTTTTGGAGCTTGAGTGGGCGGTGGGTTTTGCGCTTGCAGAACGCCGACGCCGAAGCTTCCCAGACAGATAATAGCAATGACCGACAGGCCAATCGCGCGGGCGTTCAACCAGCGACGCTTGTTCATAAACTTACTTCCTCCGAATAATTCTCTGATGATTTAACAAAGGGATGAACGAGGCCGGGATTATAGTTTGCGCGGAAGCGGGCAGTAAAGCGGCGCAAATCATGGGTTTGCGCCGGACGCGGTAGAGGTTGGCTGCAACAGCGTTCCTTGTCCGCGCTTCACCGTGCCTTTGGTTTTCGATTCGACGTAGCGAATAACTCCTTCCTCGCAAATCACAAAATCCTTCCCGGCGACACTGTCACTTGAGCGATCGGCATGCACGCAGAAAGTGTCGTTTGACAGGTCTGACACCGAGTAACGATAGCCGGCAACGATTTGGTCATTAGAGTATGCGCTGTCAAGAAGTCCAGCCTGATTCAATTCTTCGAGCGTGCCGAATCTGCCCTTCATTGCATTGAACTGGGCCTGGTTTTCGTGAACTGACTGGAGCGTCTTAATCGCCCCAAACTCTCGCCCCTGCTGGAGATTGTTTTGAAGCTTCGGGACGGCAATTGCCGCTAGAATTCCCCAAACAACAACCAGCACAAGCGACACCGCGCTGGTGACAATGCCCGCAATTGCCAGATTTTTGCCGCCGTAAGCTTGCGGGTTGTTCTTGATTTTGCTCAAGGCGACCACGCCCAAAACAATGCCGGCAATGGCTCCGACAACAATCAGACCGAGAGTGGGAATGCTGACGATCCCTAACACTAAAGACGCGATGGCAAGACCTTTACGCGGTTTGGCGAATGGAAAATCGGCTGACATGAGAAATCCTCCTGATGAGTTACTGCGACAAAGAAATTAGGAAGGCTGCATGATGTGGAGATCTCTACATCATGCAGCCTTCCTGAACCTTAGTTGAGCGGATAAACCCGCCGCCAAAATTACTGCGTTTTGTTGCCGTTTTTGTCGGTCCCTGCTCCTGCACCAGCGCCTTGCAGCGGCTGACCTCCGTCGTGCGGGACCGGGCTGGGCGTTTTGGATTCCGCTTGGCGGATGGTTCCGTCTTCAATGACGTTGAAATCTTTGTAAGCGGTGGTTGCGGCCTGACGTGTGGCCTGAACGCAGTATTTGTCGGCGTCGGCTTCGGGCGAGGCATAAACATAACCGCTGACAGACGCGCCATTGGAATAGTTAGAATCAAGCAAGTTGGCTTGATTCAACTCTTGCAAGGTCGCGAATTTACCTTTCATCGCGTTGTACTGTGCCTGATTTGTGTGGATTGTACCGAGTGATTTGATGGCGGCAGTTTCGCGTCCGAGTTTGATGTTTTCTTGCAGCTTGGGAAGCGCGATTGCGGCCAGAATGCCGATGATGGCGACTACGATTAGAAGTTCGATCAGCGAAAAGCCGGCCTGCGTGCGACGTTGTGGATGGTTTTGGTGCTTCATAAAACTCACTACTCCTTCGTGGTTGGAAACATTGAGGTTTTTCAGGGTCTTCGTCAGGTTTTCTGAAACGATGGTAGATCAGGACGGTTCCAATATTACTACACTGGGCGCGCCGTTTGGCAAACCGAGCGGTCAGAAATCACGGCGTTGACCATCTCCGCGCGCGACGCTTAGAATCAACGCGCTTTAGCAATCATCAAACTCAAGAGGTCAACAAATGAATAACAACGAAAGCCGCTCATCGCGTCTGGGCTTGTCGCGCCGCGACCTGCTGGTCAACGCCGCGCGGGCAGGCGCGGCCATCACGTTAAGCCAGATTTTGCCGAATGAACTCACCGAGGCGTTCGCGCAAAACGTTATCAAGGGGAAAGAAAAGCTGATTGTCCGCAGCCTTCGCCCCGAAGATTTGGAAACGCCGGTCGGATTGCTCAATTCGTGGATTACGCCGAATGAGTTGTTTTACGTTCGCCATCACACTTACGCGCCGCGCGTGGATGAATCAGCCGGCAAAGATTGGAAGCTGATGGTGGATGGCGAAGTCGAACACCCGGCCACACTGTCGCTGGATGAATTGAAGCAATTGCCGAAAGCCAGCGTCACCGTCACGCTGGAATGTGCGGGCAACGGGCGTGCGTTTTTCGATCCGCCGATGCCCGGCATTCAATGGGAAAAAGGCGCTGTCGGCACGGCGCGTTTCACCGGCGCACGATTGGCGGACGTGCTGAAAAAAGCCGGCGTCAAAGCCACAGGCAAATACGTGGCGGCGAACGGCGCGGATAAACCTGTCGGCAAACAGCCGGATTTCATCCGCAATGTGCCGATGGCCAAAGCCATCAATCCCGACACGATTCTGGCTTACGAAATGAACGGTGCGCCGATTCCTGCGCTCCACGGCTTTCCGCTGCGACTGGTGGTTCCTGGTTGGGAAGGCGCTTATTCCGTCAAATGGCTGAATCATCTGCAAGTGATTGATAAAGAGCACGAAGGCTTTTTCGTCAAGACGGCTTACCGTTACCCGGACAAATCTGTCGCGCCAGGCGCAGCGGTTCCGCCGGAAAATATGAAGCCGCTGACCGGCCTGGTGGTGAAGTCCTTCATCAACTCCCCCGCCGAAGGCGCAAGCTTCAAAGCCGGCAAAGTGCGCGTGGCGGGATTTGCCTGGGCGGGCGAATCCTTCATCACCAAAGTCGAAGTTTCCAGCGACAACGGCAGCACCTGGAAGCCCGCCAGGCTGGGCAAAGAGCGCGAACGTTATACCTGGCAGTCGTTCGAGTATGAATTCAACATCACGCAGCCCGGTTCGTATTTGCTGATGGCGCGCGCCACCGACGACAAAGGCAACGTGCAGCCGGTCGCTCCGCAATGGAATCCGTCCGGTTATCTGTGGAACGTGATTGATAAAGTGAGGATCAATGTCGAAGCCTAACTTAACTTCATTGAAAATCATGTTGGCCCTGGCGGCGCTGCTGCTCGCCGTCGGCCTGTGTTTTGAACGCGCGCCGGTCAGCGCCGCACCGCAGGATTTGCCCAACGGCAAAGGCGTTGAACTTGCCCGCGACAAATGCGTCACTTGCCACGAAGCAGATCTCATCATCGCGCAGCGCCTTTCCAAACAGGGTTGGACGCGCGAAGTCGAAAAAATGATCCGCTGGGGCGCGGCCGTCAACGATGCGGAAAAGGAAACTTTGGTCGAATACTTTTCCGCGCACTTTCCGCAGCGCAAAGCTGTCACCGTCGTGGCCACCAATGAAGCGCGCGGCAAGCAGGTCTTTGAAGACAAATGCCTGACCTGCCATGAAGTGGATTTGGTCGAAGCCCAACGCCTGGGTACGCCCGGCTGGACGCGCGAAGTGGACAAAATGATTCGCTGGGGCGCAACCGTCACCGACGCGGAAAAAGCGCCGCTGGTGGAATACCTGACGAGGACTTACGGCCCGCGTCCGTTCAAGCCCGCGCGGTAACGATTTCAGCAAGTAATGGAAGACCTGACGCGGGCGCTCAGCGCGCTGAACATTTTGAGTTTGATGATTACCCCCGCAGTGTTGATTTCAGCCTGCGGGGCTTTGATCTTTTCGACTTCGACGCGACTGGGCCGCATCGTGGATCGCGTGCGCGTGCTCAGCGCCAGCATCGAAGACCTTTCCAAAAACGAAGCCGTTGATTTTCCGGACGAACGCTTCGCCGAAGCCGAACACCAACTGGCCATTCACACGCGCCGAAGCCGCTTGATTCAAACCACCTTGACCAGCTTTTATGCTGCGCTCAGCTTGTTTGTCGCCGCCACTGTGGCTGTCAGCTTTGCGGCCATTTTCAAAGACGCCGCCTGGGTTCCCAACGTGCTGGCCATCGGCGGTTCGCTGTTTTTATTTTACGGCTGCGTGCTGTTGATTGCCGAAACGCGATTGGCGCTGCGCGCGGTCAATGCCGAAATGGCCTTCACGCTGATGCTGCGCGCGCGGTATCAGGAACACCGCACCGCCAGAAAAACCGGCGCGCTGGAATTTCCGAATCAATACCGCGAACCGTAACAAGCCTGCGCTGAAGCTGATTCATCACAGCCGATTGATTCGCTCGGCCAACTGAAAATCCTTTTCCGTCAATGCGCCTTCGCTGTGGGTTGTCACGCTCAGTCGGACGTTGTTCCAACCGTGGATAAAAATGTCCGGGTGATGATCCATTCCTTCGGCTTCGTCGGCGACGCGATTGACAAAGCTCATCGCGGATTTGAAATTCTCGAATTTCAAATCGCGAACGAGTCGATCGTCTTCGCGCTCCCATCCGGCAACCTGTATCAAACGCTCTTCAATTTTCGTCTCACTCAGTTTCATAAGCTTCCTTTCGAGGGTGATTGTGATTGTTCGTAAGCCAACAGGTATTACCAAATAAGCAATACTGGCGCGGGCTTGCCGCTTGCGCAACGACATTACGCTGTATAGACTCTGCCATCAATCAACGATAATCATTTACCAATAAAGATACGAGGAAACACCGCCATACCTCCCCTGAAGCGAGCACCGGAAAAAACCGCCGTTTTTAAGGAGACCGACGATTG
>CAZRXE010000198.1:0-7433 GCA_964603695.1 uncultured Heliomicrobium sp. | reverse complement strand
CGCCGTTGGCAGGATCAACGCCGACGATGTCATTGAACATAAACGCGACCAACTGTTCCTGCCCATCCACGTTGATCAGAATCGGCGAGGAGGTCGAATTCTTGAAATCGTGCTTTTTCCAAACCACCGCGCCGTCTTTCTGATTGAACGCCATCAACGCATTGCCCACGCCGCCAACCATCACGATGACTGTGTTTTTGTAAGCCAGCGGGCTGCACGAATAACCGTTCGGACGCACAGTCCCGTTGAACTCCTTGAACAAGTCATGCGCCCAGACAAGCTTGCCGGTTTGCCGATTCAGGCAGTGCAGTCTGCCCGTCGCGCCGGTGGTGAATACGTAATCACCAACCACCAACGGCGTGGAGTGCGGCCCAGACCCGTTCGACATGTCCTGCTCTTTCCAAAATGGCGCGTCGTAAGCGAACTCCCAAACGGTCTTGCCCGTCGCCGCATCGAGCGCGACAACGACATCCTGCTCGCCTTTGCGGTACATTGTGAAAAGCCTGCCCCCCGCGACCGCTATGGAAGAATAGCCGTCGCCCAGGGCGCGGCTCCACAATTTGTGCGGCCCACCTTCCGGCCAACTGGTCGCCAGACCGATGGCCGTGGATTTGAAATTGCGCTGCGGCCCGCCCCACTGCGCCCAATCGCTGTTTGCAGCCGTTTGCGCAAAGACTGCCTGACCAAAACCACACAACAGAAAGATGCCGGACAGAAGAATCGTCGCTGCGACCTTTCCGGCTGGCATCTTGCCCCTATTTGAGATTGTGAAACTAGACATAGCTGTCCTTTCTCCTTTTCCTGCTGATTGTTTACTCCAATTGTTACTGCAAAATGGGCAGGTAAGCCCGCCACGGCCCGACGGCTTGTGTGTATTGACGACACATAACACGGTTGATTTGCACCAAGTGATTGAGGTCATGCACCGTCCAGGTCGCCAGCAATTGCCCCAACGTCACCGCGCCGAATTCAGGATGCTGTCCGGTTTTCAGCATATCGTCAGCCGTCAATTGCCAGCCCGCCAGCGTCGCCAGACTTTCCGTGCGTAGCTGCGCGAACTCGTCCAACAATGCGTTGAGCGATTTGCCTGCCGATTTCTCGAACTGCGCGAAACGATCAAAAACATCGAAGGCACGAGTTTCGCCCGCTTCCAACCTCTGCTTCAAAATGATGCGGGCGCGCGGAACCCAGTCCGTCTCTTCGGCGTGAATCAGATGACCGACCACGTCAAACGGACTCCAACTCTCGCCGCCTTCGTTTTGATGTGTCCAGGCTTCGGGCAAATCGCGCAACATTGCGTCAAGCGCGTCGGGCGTGCGTCGCAGCACGGCGACGGTTTGTTCCAATTGAAAATCCATGTTTTTTCCCTTCCTCCATTTACCTTGGTTCTAAACAGTTTCGGATCAACCGAGTCGTTGATGGCCAGGCTTTCGCTAACCATCAAAAGTCGCAGTAATTTTGAACGGCATCCAGCGTCGCAGTTTTAAATACCGCGCTCTTGCGTTCACTCAACATAAACATCGGATGCTGAAGCAACCGAATCTCTTCCAATTCACAAACTCCTTTATGAGTTTTTCTCTTGTAGATAATCTGGAGAAAGATAGTGCAGGCAGACCTGTAGATTGTCAATGGGAGAAATCGAACGCTTCCCGGAACAGAGGATTGACAGGCCGTGAATCGGATCAAAGTCGCCAGCCGGCGAAAACAAGGCAGGAGCAGGAACGCTGGGATTACAGTAATCCGCGCTCTTTTACTTCGAGGTATTTGTTGACCAGTTGAAAGGAGAGTTGTCCGGCGGGAACGTCCAGCGCTAGGCCGCCCAGTTCGGTAATGCGCGCCAGGGCTTCTTCGCGTTGTTGCAGCAATTCCTCGGCGACGCTTTGTTTGTAAACGTCGGCGACGGCTTTCGGTTCCTGCACGACCAGCGAGCGCAGGTCGTTGTCGCCGATGGTCACAATCAAGGGCAGATGCCTGGGCAGCAGCGCCGCCGTGTAGGCCAGCAACTCCGCCGAAGCGTCGCGATCCACCAAATCCGTCAGAATCACCACCAGCGAACGTTTCTTGCAGCTTTGCGACAGATGCTGAAAGGCGCGCGCATACGACGGTTCGATCATTTGCGCTTTGACGTTGTAAAGGGCTTCGGTCATCGCCGCAAGCTGCGCGTGACCGCGTTTGGGCGGCAGATAACTAACCACCTGCCGGTTGAAGACCAGTAAGCCTATGTTGTCGCCGCCGCTCGTCGCCACGTAGCCGATAGCCAACGCCGCGTTAATCGCGTGATCGAGTTTCGACAAATGTTCGATGCGCGAAGTCATCAGCCGTCCGGCGTCCACCATCACCACAATGCTTTGATTGCGTTCAATCTGATATTGCCGCGTGGTTAGCTTGCCGCGCCGCGCCGTGGCCGTCCAGGAAACGTGGCGCAGTTCGTCGCCGAGTACGTAATCGCGCAGGCTTTCAAATTCGCGCCCCTGTCCGCGCAGCCGAGTTTTGCGCAAACCGGACATCATCTGGCGATTGCGTTGGGCGAAGAGTTCATGCCGTTTGGCTTCGTTGATGTTCGGATAAACCTTGACGTTTTCCGCTGCCGGAATCCGCGCCTGTTTAACGATCAATCCCCATGGCGAAAGCCAGCGCAGCACGATGTCGCCGAATCCGTAATCTCCGCGCGAAGCCGCGTAAAGTTTGTAACCAACCACGGCGCGGACTTCGCGGCTGCGCGTGCGACGGGTTTGGGCAATCAGCAGGCGTTCGCCGCGCAATTCCAAATCAGGCGGGAATTCGTCTTTGATGGTAAAGGTGGCGGCGCGCGCTTTTCGTTTGGCGGTTTTGACGGTCAGATGGAGTTGGACTTCGTTCTCTTCGCCGATCATAAAGCGGCGCGGCATCAGGCGTATGACTTCAATCTGTGGAGTTTTCTCAGCGCGCCGGTAATCCACAAACGCCGCCGCGATCAAAACGGCGTCGTATGCCAGCAAACTCCACTTCAGATTTGGTCGCGTGCCGAAACTCGTCCACAGCGCCAGCAGCGGCAGCACACTAAGCGCGAATAAAATGAAAAAGCGGCGGGTGAAAATCATAACGTGGCGGTTACCACTCGAAGCTTTGAATGACGATGACGCCTTCCTGTTCGGCGCGCTTCAGTTCTTTTTCGCGGGCGAAGTGAACAACCATCACCGGCACGATTTCGCGTTTGCCGGCCAGTGGATGATGCGCGGCGACTTCCTTGATCTTTCTTTTCAGTTGCGCCAGGTCTGAAACCGACAATTTCGATTTCGATTCGCCGACAATCAGCACGGGCTTGCGATTGCGCGTGCCTTCGGCCAGCAGATTGATTTCCTCGTTGCCGATTTGTTGACGAATCAATTTGGTCGAAATTTTGATTTTGTGTTTTTCGGCCAACACCTTCGGTAACATTCGATAAGCTTCGTTTTCGAGTACGTAGCCGAGCGTGTTCGAGATGCCGCCGACTTCCTGCTGAGTGTTTTTTTGAGCCTGCGCGAGTTGCCGGATTTCCGCTTCCGTAAGCTTCTGAGCTTCGGCCAATTCCTCGACTTTAACTTCAGTCCGCTTCTGAGCTTCGGCCAATTCTCTTTGCGCTTCGGCCAATTCTTCGACCTTAACTTCGGTCCGCTTCTGAATGGCAGCTATATCCCGAACGATTTCTTTCAATTCGGTGAAGTCACTGACTTTGATTTGCTGCTGAATGGCAGTCTCGACTTCAAAGGCGATGGCTCTCGCCTGGTTCGGCGTAAAAGTTTTTTCCAGTCTGGCTACAATGTCGTTTCGCATTGGCGCTACTTCCTTTCCTCAACTGATGTCACAACATCAGAAAAGAGATTGTAACTCTACCTGGGCACTTCGACGGAAGTCACGATTTCATCCAGCACGGCTTCCGGCGTGACGCCTTCGATTTCGGCTTCGGAACGCAGCAGGATGCGATGGCGAAGCGCCGGGTGTGTCACGTCGCGCACATCGTCCGGCGTCACAAAGTCGCGTCCGCGCATGGCCGCCAGGGCTTTGCTCGCCAGCAGCAATGCCACGGAAGCGCGTGGGCTTGCGCCCCACAACAGGCTGGGATGTTCGCGCGTTCGGCGCACCAGATTGACTATGTAAGCTTGTACGCTCGGTTCCACGTTAACGGCGCGAACTTCGGCGCGGCATTGCGGAATAATGGCCGGATCGTCTATCACCACCAGCGGCACTTTTTCCAGTTTGCGCGCATTGAACCCTGACTGCCAGTTGGCGACGATTTCCTGCTCTTCTTCGGCGCTAGGGTAAGAGATCAGAACCTTGAACAGAAAGCGATCAAGCTGGGCTTCTGGCAGCGGGTAGGTTCCTTCATATTCAATCGGGTTTTCCGTCGCCAGCACCAGAAACAGCGGCGAAAGCAGATGAGTTTCGCCGTCAATCGTCACCTGCCGCTCTTCCATGGCTTCGAGCAGGGCGGCCTGTGTTTTTGGCGGCGTGCGATTGATTTCATCGCCGAGCAGGATGTCTGTGAAAATCGGGCCGTGCCGCAAACTGAATTGCGAAGTCGCCACATTAAAAACGTTCGTGCCCGTGATGTCCGAAGGCATTAAATCGGGCGTGAACTGAATGCGATTGAAACCCGCGCCCAGCACGCGCGCCAACGTTTTGACCGTCAGGGTTTTGGCCGTGCCCGGCACGCCTTCCAGCAAAGCGTGGCCTTCGGCAAACAGACAGATCAAAATCTGATCAATGATGGCGTCCTGACCAACGATGACTTTGTGAACTTCGCGCCGGATGTGTTCGGCGACTTGGCTGACATATTCTGACATGTAGTTTTTCCGGTACGGCTGAAAGCCTTTCTTTTGGAATTGGTACAGCTTAGTGCGACGCGCCACTATACTCAAAGACCCTGAAGCCGACAATCAGCCCAAGCCCGCCAGCCCAAGCCCGCCAGCCCAAGCCCGCGCGACTTACAGCATTGGTTTCGAGACGAATCGGATGATTTATTCCCGGTCTGAAAGGATGACGGGCATTCGCCGGCGGCGGGCGTAGCAAAACCGCCGGCGAATGTCCGTCGCGGCTTGTTACTCGTTTTTGATGATCTTGGCGTACTCCTCGAATGGCGCTGGGTACGTTCGTTTCTGTTCGCGCTGCTCGTGCAACAAGGCTTCCAGCCGCGCTTGCATGGCTTTGGCGTCGCGGGACTTGTTGGATGAATGCGCCAGATTGACCTGCTCCTGGCGGTCGTCGCTGACGTTGTACATCTCGAACTCGGCCTTTTGCGGTTTGGTGGTTTTGACGGGCTTTCCGTCCTTCACGTTCACGTCGTAGTTGAAGGGGTCTGTCCAGAACTGCGGATTGTCGAAGTAACGCGAATACTTCCACACCTGCGGCTCATCGTCCGGTTTGGCGCGCAAATCGGCGATAACGGTTTCGATGTGATTGGGCTGGATGACCGAAGTGTAAGGCTTGCCAGTCACCGGATTGGTCTGGTGCATGCCGGAACTGATTTCGTCATCGGTCATAAAGTAAATCGGTTCGGGCGAATAATCGCGATTAGCTTCGCCCTTGACGACACGCGAAAGATCGCGGCCAATCAGCGGTTTGGCTTGCGAATGGTCATTTGCCAGTCGCTGCCGCGCGGCTTCCTGGTCAATGCCCGCCAGGCCCAGCATGGTCGGAATCAAATCCACGTGGGTGGTCAGCAGGTGCGCTTCTTTGGGTTCCCGGAACATCAGCGGGTGCGAAACGATGAAGGGAACGTGCGTGGTTTCTTCGTAGGCGTTGTGCCATTTCTGGTGCATGCCGCCGTGCGCGCCCAGCATCTCGCCGTGATCGGACGTGAAGATGACGTAGGTGTTCTCAAAGAAGCAGGAGTTCATCAACCGTTGAAAAACTTTCCAGATGTGATGGTCGGATTCACGTTGCAGGTAGTAATAAAACTGCCTGTAGACTTCCACTGTCACTTGCGGCATCAGCATCTTCGGATAGACGTCAACATAGCTTTGCTGCGCGCCGGGCTTGGTTGCCAATGATTCGCGCTGGGTTTCCGGCACGGGAATGTCCGGCACATAGCCTTTGGTGAACGGATAACCAAACTGTTTCCAGGCCAGACCGAACAGCACAATGTCGTGCGGGTTAACGAAGGAATTGACGATCAGCCAGGGCGGCAAATCGCCTGATGAATTTTTCTGCTCGGCGTCCAGTTGATCAATCAATTCGATGGTTTCGCGGGCGAAGCCGGGATCGCGATTGGTTCCGGTGTTGGCTTTGGCGCTGCCGTGCGGTTCGGGGCCGATCCAACCGGAAAAACCGAACTCGTCCAACCGGTCGGCTTGTTTGTACAGGTCAATGACCTTTTTGATCGGCTTGCCGTTGTCGTCGTAACTGTGAAGCGCGGTGTGCGTGCCGGGCATCATGATGTCGGCGTGGGAAACGTGCCATTTGCCTTTGTAATAGGTTCGATAACCGCCCGCGCGAAAGTAATCGCCCATTGTCGGAACGGTGTTGGCGTCGAGCCAGTAAACATCAGGGTCGTAAGATTGTTTGGCCGTGCCGGTGGTTTGCGTCACGCCGTGCAGCGATGGGTATTGTCCGGTAAAGATTGTCGCGCGGCTCGGCACGCAAGCCGCTGAACTGGCGTAATGGCTGTGAAACTCCATGCCGTGTCGGCGAAACCAGTCATAGGCTTTGAAGTGTTTCTTCCGCCATTTTCGGATTTCTTCCGTTTCGTAGCTCACGGGGTAGCGTTCTTCGTCCACCATAAAGAGCAGTATATTTGGGCGTTTTTCAGTCTGCGTCATTGTTCTCCTTGTTGAATTGACCTCAGGACAGGGAATGAAGATCGGGTTGCGGTCGAAATTGAAAAGCGTCGGCATTGAAACTGCCGATCCGGGTTGTCCGCGATGCGAGTGCGACAACGAAGCGTAGGGTTGGGCTTCTGACTCCAAGCGGGAGGGGCAATTTTCAGTGGAATTGCGCGGCGCATCTTATTGGGCGCGGCGAAAAACTGTCAACGTTCTGAAAATGATGGCAAGAGTTTTTGACTTGAGGAAGTCTGCAAATCGGGGCAGGTATAAAAAACGGCGGCAAAAACACAAAGACGCGAAACGCACCAAGGAAAGGAGGAGGAAACTTGTGCGCTTCGCGTCTTTGCGGGAAACGTTGCCAACCTTAACGGCTGGAACGCACCGGAACTTTAATGACTTGACCGGCGCGCAACCGTGTCGAACTGCTCAACCGATTGAGCGTCGCCAGATCGCGAACCGAAGTGTTGTAACGCCCGGCGATGTCGCCCAGCGATTCGCCGGAGCGAACTTTGTAGGTGATGATTTTGGCCGCGCCGCTCATCGTGGTGGTTGCTGCAGGCGAGGACGCCGCAGCGCCTTTCGCCGTGAAGACAACATTGCGAACGTTGCCGCCCGCCGGGATGATGACCTTCTGGCCGGGTTTGATGACGC
>CAZRXE010000197.1:0-2730 GCA_964603695.1 uncultured Heliomicrobium sp. | reverse complement strand
TTGGCTGGAATTTCCGCGATAAGCGGAATTCACCAGCCGGACGATGAAGTTCGCTTCTTCGACAACGGCCTTGCGAAAAGAGATTTGAGTTGTAGGTTCCGGATTCATCTGTTGTGTGGCAAACCCTCCAGTTCATTTTGTCTTAGCCAGTAATGCCGAGTCAGCCGTCCTCGCCGATCGCGCACTGCTTCGCGTACAACGCGGTCAATCCAGTTCGGCAAAATCGTTTGATGTTCGTTCCAGGCCGTTTGGCATTCGGCGGCGGTAGGCAATGCGCCGCTGCCGAGCGAAAGGAATTTGGCTTCGAGTTCGCGACGCTCTATTTCGGAAGTTGCTCGGCGGCGAGCGTAATCGCCAAGCGCCAGACGATGAAATTGTTCATGACGCCACCACAGGCTTTCCGCGTCATAACCTTCGCCGGGCAACGTGCCGACGGAGATCAACTCGCCACCCAGCACAACGGGTTTGAACACACTCAAACACGGCGAAGACGTTCCCGTCAGCCAATGCAGCGAACCCTCGGCGTGCAAGCGGCTAACCATCGCGCCTGTGGTTTGGCCGCTTTGCCGCGTCTTCGGCCAAGAAGCGTGACTGCAGGGCATTTGCAATCGCCATCCTTCATCGGGTTTGTGGCCGGCGTGATCGCGCAAGGCGGCGAAAAAATCCGCGCGGCCAATCCTGCCGTCAGACAGCATCAAGCGTTTGCGAGTGCAAGCGCGACGAACTTCGCCGCCGCTGGTGAAGCGATAAAACGGATCGCCGAAGGCTTCGGCAAAACTGAAATCGCTGGCGGTTTTGCACCAGCCTTGTGCTTTGGCGAATTCATAAGCGCCGTCGGAAAGCAGATCGAATTCCTGGCCGATGGTCAGCACGTTCGAGATGGTTCGCACTCCGCGCACGCGCTCTGCCGCCCAATGTTTATCGGCGGTTTCCAGCACCCAGGCTTCCGTCGGATCGGCAATGATGAATGAGTTATGATAGCGAAAGCCTTTGTGCCGGTAGCCGCACAATCCGCCCTGCCCGATGTCGGCAATCAGCCGCGTCATCAAATCCAATGCTTCGCGAGCCGTGGCTGAGCGTTCCAACGCCAGCCGCAACAAATCCATGCCGGTCAAACCTGTTTTGGGCACGGGCAATTTTGTGAAGACGGCTTCGTTGCCGATGGCCACGCCACGCGAATTCGCGCCCATTTCCGCGCCCCACATCCAAAACGGACGGCTCAGCACGACTTCAAAGGTTTCGGCGGCTTGCGACAATTCCAGGTAGGTGCATTGCAGTTTGGCGGGCGCGTTGAATTTTCGCGCGGGCAAATGTTCGACGAGCTGAGCTTCGCCGGGTTCGCGGTCGCTGTTTTTGCCGAACCAGACCGCGCCGTCAGCGGTCGCGGGCGGAACGGCGACAATGGTGTCGCACATAATGGAGCGCGGACAGCCGTCCGCCATTGAGTTCGTAAAAGCACGCGAATCATAATGGCCGCGTGACAAAAATGCGAAAAGCATTTGGTTGATTGCGGCTATGAAAACACAAGAATTTCTTTCAGCAGAGTGGCGTTCCCTGGCGATGATTAACTACGAAATTGATCCGGCGGTTTTGCAACCGCTGGTTCCGCGCGGAACGGAATTGGACACCTGGCAGGGCAAAACCTTTGTCAGCGAAGTCGGATTTCTGTTTCTGAAAACTCGCCTGCTGGGACGCGCGATTCCTTTTCACCAAAACTTTGAAGAGATCAATTTGCGCTTTTACGTTCGCCGCAAAGCTGACGACGGCTGGCGGCGCGGCGTGGTCTTTGTCAAAGAGATTGTCCCGCGACTGGCCATCGCGACGGTGGCCAAAGTGGTTTACAACGAAAACTACGTGGCGCGGCGAATGTGGCACGGCACGGATTTAGGCGAGGCTTCGTTTACCAAAAGCGGCGTGGTCGAATACGGCTGGATGGAGCGTTCGGGCAGAAACTATTTGCGCGTCAAAGCCACCGGCAAAGCGCAACCGCTGACCGCCGGTTCCGAGGAAGAATTCATCACCGAACATTACTGGGGTTACGCCGCGCAGCGCGACGGCGGCACGGTGGAATATCAGGTTGAACATCCTTCATGGAATGTCTGGCAAGTCAGCGAAGCCGAGTTCGATTGCGACATCCCGCGCGTTTACGGCGAACGCTTCCTTAACGCTTTGTGCAGCAAACCGAGTTCGGCTTTTGTCGCCGACGGCTCGCCCATCATCGTTCGCAAAGGCGTGAAGATATGCTGACGATTCAGACCGACCGGGATTACGTGTTGTTTGACGGCGATTGCGGCGTTTGCACCTGGGCGTCGGAAGCGGCCAAACGAATGGACGGCGGCAGGCAATTCGTCGTCGAACCTTATCAAGTGTTTGCTGAAAGCGAGTTGATGTGCTTCGGCATCAGCTATGAACAATGCACGAAGAAGCTGCAAGTCATCACGCGGCGCGGGCGCGTGCATCAAGGCGCGCTGGGCGTGAATTACTTTCTCTGGAAACAATTTCCCTGGACGCTATTGGTGGCGCTGATTTACGCGCTGCCGGTTTTGTTGGCGCTGGAATTGATCGGCTACCGGTTGGTGGCGCAGAACCGGCATCGGATTTCGGCGTGGCTGGGAATGACGGCTTGTAAAATGAGGTCAGAGTAGCGCAACCAGCCATGGTTGCGCCGGTGGCGGTAAATACTCTTGCCAACAAAGGGCTTGGTAAATGAGCGGCGCAACCATGGCTGGT
>CAZRXE010000196.1:0-5594 GCA_964603695.1 uncultured Heliomicrobium sp. | reverse complement strand
TTTCAATTTCATTGTTCCTCCGTCTCATTCATTTCGTTTTTCTGCTCGAAATCGAAGGGGTTGATTTCGATGCGCGGCGCGCCCAAACGCGGCACATCCTTCAACCAACGCTGACCGGGCGTTTTCAGCAAAAAGTCAGTCGGCGAACGCCATTGCGAAACCAGCGCATTCACCGGAAAAGTTCGGGAAGTTCGCCGCTCCGAGAGTACACGCGGCCTCGCGTGCCTGACTGGCTGTTCCGGCGCAGTCTTTCCCGTAAAGTCTTTTTCCTCAGAACCAGGCACGCGGGGCCGCGTGCGCTTCCAGGGCTGTTCAGGCAAAAGCGGCGGTAACAAAACCTGCTCCTGCCGAACGAACACAAACCATCCGCCCGCCAGCAACAGCAACATCGCCGCCGCCGGAATCATTGCCGCGCGAAGCTTGAACCAACCATCCGTCTTTCTTTCATCGCGCGCCGCATTCAGCACGCCGGCGAAGCTCGGCGCTGTGGCGGCATCATCTTGTTTCAGTTGTTGAAAAAGCCCTTTGGTCTTCCGTTCGTCCATCACTGCTTTCCGCTCCTTTCATTAGAATTCGCAGCCGCTGTTTGCCTCTGTCGTAATGCGTCCGCGCAGAACCGAGCGAAATGCTCATCACTTCGGCGGCTTCGGCCAAACTCAGATCGTGATAAAAAACCAGTTGCAACACTTCGCGCTGCCGGGCGGGCAGTTCCGCCAGCGCGCGGCGAAACAATCGTTGAACTTCCGATCTGTAAACAGCGTCAT
Source organism: uncultured Heliomicrobium sp. (assembly GCA_964603695.1). Taxonomy (GTDB): domain Bacteria; phylum Acidobacteriota; class Blastocatellia; order RBC074; family RBC074; genus RBC074. The sequence goes on along the minus strand of CAZRXE010000196.1, from coordinate 4,830 downwards.
CCGGCGTTTGTGGCGCGCTCGTTTCGCTACGTTCAAAATATTGGCCCAACCAGAATCCGCGCAGCCAATACCGCCGACGTTCATCCGCCGCCGTTCTGCGAATGACGGCAAACAGCCAGGTTTTGAAGGCCGCTTTCCCGTCGAAGCGCGCCTTTCCTTCCAGCACTTTCAAATAAACTGCTTGCAGCACGCTTTCCGCTTCCGAACGATTACGCGCGCAGCAACTAAGCGCCCAGCCGAAGCTTTCGTTGTGATATCGCTCTAGATTCGTTCGCAGTTCGGAATCGTCCATCGCTTTCGCCTGGATTCAATTTGTTTGTCGCCGGATTAGTCGCGCGTGAAGTCAAAGTATATGACAAACTTTTTTCTCCAATCGGAGAATGCCGTCTTCATGAAAAAACGGCGTGGAAGTTTAATTTCCACGCCGTTTCACGTCACCGCTGAACTTGATCACACCTTGATGAAAATCTTTCGTTTGTACAAGGCAAACATCGCCAGCCACCACAGCGCCAGATAGCACAACGCAAACGCCAGCGAAGCATTGATCGGCGAAAGCCACAAGGCAAAGGCGCGTTCATAAATAAAATCCCGCAAGGTTCCCGCTCCGCCATCGAGTTTAGGCGCGGGAATCAACAGCAGAATTTTGAACATCAGGCTGGAAAAGACATACAGCGCCAGTGCGTTGACGCCGAAAACCACGAACGGGTAAGCCCAGATCTTCAGCCGTTTGCCGCCTTTCAGATCAATCGCCCAGTAACACAGCGCCAGCAGTTGCAGCGCCAATCCGCCCGTGAACATCACGTAAGAACTCGTCCACAAAGCTTTGTTGATCGGGAAAACCCAATCCCACACGTAACCGACAATCACGCATAATGCCCCCGCGACAAACAATCCGGCGATTTTGTCGAGCGCCTGACGTTTTTGCATCAGCCATTGCCCGGCCAGCACGCCGAACAGCGCCGTGGCAATGGCCGGAATCGTGCTGAACAAACCTTCCGGATCGTATTCCGGCTTGTAAATGTGACCGGGCAGCAGCGTGCGATCCAGCCACGACGCCAGACTTCCCTGCTTGGACAAATCGCCCGCCGCGAAACCCGGCGCGGGAATCAGCTTCATCGCCAGCCAGTATCCGATAAGCAGCAGACTGGCGATGAGCGCCTGCGTTCTGACTTTGGACTTCAGAAAGATCAGCGCGGCAAACAGGTAACACAGCGCGATGCGTTGCAACACGCCTGGAATTCGCCAATGCGCGATTTTTTCCATCGTGAAGGGAAAGCCCGTCAGCACCAGACCCAACGCGAAAATCAAAGCCGTGCGACGAAAGATTTTCAGGTACAAATCGCGTTGATTTCCGCCAGCAGCTTTTCGCTTTTCAAACGCCAGCGGGATAGCCACGCCGACAATGAAAACGAAAAACGGAAAGATCAAATCGGTCGGTGTCCATCCGTCCCAGGCGGCGTGCGCCAGCGGCGGATACACCGCGTTCCAACTGCCGGCGTTATTGACGAGCACCATGGCCGCAATTGTCAGGCCGCGAAAAACGTCCAGCGAAAACAAACGTCCGCCCGGCACCGGAATGGCGGCGCTGGTTTCGGACAATTTGGTTTGGATGTCTTCGTCGGTTTCGCCGGATGTTCGGAGGGAGTGGGGAGTCTTGGTCAGTTCGATCATCTGGGTCACCTGTCGGGTTTCAGGTCGTCAGAATTTCGGTCACGTTCAAATCGCGTCGCCGGGATTCGTCCAGAAAGTGCGCGGTCACGTCGTCTCCCCCGCGCGATTCGCCGTTCCAGACCACAGCGGCGACCAGTTCCTGTTTGGCGGCAGCGGCGACTTCCTCGGCTTCGTCCAGGATGTCGTGATTGGCGGCGTAAAAAGCGTCTTCCTGATCCTTGTCGTAAAAATATTCGACCAGATCGCCTTGCGCTTCGATTTCGTCTGTCAGCCGGTCGAAGCGTTCGCCCCAATCGCTACTGCGTTCGGCAACGAACGATGACCGGAAGAATTTCTTGTCGAAAGGCAAAATAACGCGGCGGCGAATGCCTAGTTCGCCAGCGGCTTCCAGCGCCAGAATATCAGCGCCGCAGGCGGCGGCGCTGACCAGGGCGGTGGCATTGGTTTCCTTGAGAAAATCCCGTATTTGCTGTTTTACCTTGCCGGCATTTTCAGCGGGAAAGCACTTCGGATCGGCTTTGGGCACATCAATACGACGGCCCGCCAGAGCAACTATCATCTGAATTCCTTTCAATTCCTGTTAGCGTCGTGAAGCGCGATCCCGCTGCCGGGCGGCTTCAATGGATTCGGGTGTGGCGGGGGAGGTCAGGCCGCCTTGCAGTTGCGGCGCAAGTTCGACCTTGCCCAGCAAGATTTTTTGCACGCGCTTGGGCAGAACGTATTGAGCGGCGCGAACTATTTTATCCACGACGGAGGCCAGGTCGCCGGCTCCGTCCCAATGTTCGCGCAAAACTTGGTCGTCCGTGCGCGAAAGCAATCGCAACAGCACCAGCGCGGCTAAGTAAACATCGTCTACCTGACCGATAAAGGGGATCACATCAGGGAGCAAATCCAACGGCGAAACGATGTAAACAATCGTACCGACCAACATGGCCTTTTCCGCCGCCGGTACGCGCGAATCCTTAAACAGCCTGAAGAGCAACTTCAGAAAATTCGGAATCAGCGTGACTACGCCTTTCAAAAAGCCGCGCGCCTGTTTGCGATTGTCCGGTTCACCCGGAACTCCCGTCATCGAGATCAATTTTCTTTCTTCCATCTACCTTCTCCCACGATCATTGCATTCGTTTGCCGAAGCGCGGGTGCAATGGTTAAATGTCGCGCTTCGATTGCAAGGGCGCGGCAATTTAACCATTCATCACCGCTTGATTCAATAAGTCGTCAATCTTTTATGTCACAGGAATTCAACTCAACCGAAGTCTTTCCTCAATCGCTGGAATTGACCGATGACGATTCGGTATTGCAGATCGTTTGGGACGACGGCCACATCAGCCGGCACAAACTTTCAGTGCTTCGCGCTGAATGTCCTTGCGCGCAATGCAAAGGGCATCACCCTTCGCAAAGCCAGAACCTGCAAGCCGAACAGTTCCCAGACATTCGCATCACTGACCTGGCAGCCGTCGGCCGCTACGCTTACGGCATAGGCTGGAGCGACGGCCACAACACTGGCATTTATACCTTGCGGCTGTTGCGCGAAATGGAAGACTCGGCTTGAGCAAACCAATCTGCGAACGAGCAATGAAGACAGTCATTTTATGCGGCGGACGCGGCACGCGCCTGGGAGAACACGGCGCAACCGTTCCCAAAGCCCTGATCGAAATCGGCGGACAACCCGTGCTGTGGCACTTGCTGAAAATTTACGCGCAACACGGCCTGACGGACTTCGTGCTTTGCCTGGGCTTTCTGAGCGAGGAAATCAAACGCTATTTCACCGATCATTACTTTCTCGACCGCTCGCCGCTTTACGCTGATTTGACGCCTGAATCAACGCTGGCCGGAGACTTTCAACTGCGTTGGCAACATGCCGACGGGCAGGAGCTAACCATTACCTTCGCCGACACCGGACTCGACACCAACACCGGCGGACGCATCAAGCACATCGAAAAGTATCTGGGCGATGACGAAACTTTTTGCGTGACTTATGGCGACGGCTTGGCCAACGTTGACCTGAATGCCCTGCTCGCCTTTCACCGCGCGCACGGACGCACGGCCACACTGACCGCCGTCCATCCGCGCTCGAACTTCGGCATCATCAAACTCGACAGCGACGCGGCAGTCACCGAATTCGAAGAAAAGCCTGTCATGAAAGAATGGATCAACGGTGGCTTTTTCGTTTTCAACCGGCGTTTGTTCGATTACCTGGAAGACGACAGCGTGCTTGAACGGGAGCCGCCGGAACGTCTGGCGCGCGAGCGGCAATTGATTGCTTACCGGCATTCCGGCTTTTGGAAATGCATGGACACTTACAAGGACAACGTCGAATTCAATCAACTGTGGGACGCCGGACAGGCGGAATGGAAGATTTGGGAGTGAGAGTTTAGATGGCTTCTTTTTGGAACAACCGAACGGCTTTCGTCACCGGCGCAACCGGTTTTGTCGGCGCGCACGTCGCCAAACAACTTGTCGAACAAGGCGCGCGCGTCGTTTGTTTGCAGCGCGACGCCGTGAAAATAAATCCGCTGGATTTGTTTGACCTTCGCCGTCGCGTGACTATCGTGCAAGGTTCGATTGAAGACTTGAGCCTGATGGAACGCATCCTGGTCGAATACGAAATCGAAGCCGTTTTCCATCTGGCCGCGCAGGCGATTGTCGGCGCGGCCAATCGCTCGCCGCTTTCCACCTTTGAAGCCAACATTCGCGGCACGTACTTTTTGCTGGAAGCCTGTCGCCGCTGCGACACTGTCAAAAGCGTGGTCGTCGCGTCCAGCGACAAAGCCTACGGTTCGCACGACAACCTGCCCTATCAAGAAGACTATCCGCTACTTGGACTGTTTCCTTACGATGCCTCGAAAGCCTGCACGGACATTCTGGCGCGCTCCTTCGCCCACACGTATAAACTGCCTGTCGCCGTGTCGCGATTTGCAAACATTTACGGCCCCGGCGATATGAATTTGTCGCGGATCATTCCCGGCACAATCCTTTCCGTCTTGCGCGACGAAGCGCCCATCATTCGCAGCGATGGCACGTCGGTGCGCGAATTCGTTTACGTTGATGATGTAGCACGCGGGTATTTGCTGCTGGCGGAAAAGATTCAGGATTTGATCGGCGAAGCCTTCAATTTCGGCGCGGGCGCGCCGGTGCAAATGCTCGATCTGGTCAAGC
>CAZRXE010000195.1:0-2699 GCA_964603695.1 uncultured Heliomicrobium sp. | reverse complement strand
TGATTGATGGCAAGTATATCGAGCAGGACGCCAGCCCCGCATTTCCCTTTGTTCGCGCTGAGGAGCTGTCTCGTTTCCTGAATGATTACGCCGGCAAAGGTCAGCTTGCAGCTAACCGAGCATTTCGAGATTTTGTCAGGCCGCGCTTACAAGTGTCGTAACTTTAGAATTGAGGATTCCATTGATCGTGATCCGCTGTTTCATTACCACAATCTGCTTTTCCGCTTCGCTCGTGATTGCTGCCTGTGCGCAGGAAGTGCCGGTCGCGCCCAAACCGCAAATCACGCAAAGCACGCCGGCCGCCGCGCCCAAGCAAAAACTGCCCGCCGATCCGAACAAGTTCGCCATCGTCATTACCGGTATCGGCGGCGAAGAGGTGTATGTCAAACAGTTCGGCGAATGGACGGCGAAGCTGCGCGAGGCATTGACCGGCCAACTCGGTTTTGCCGAAGAACAGGTTTTCGTGCTGACCGAAAAGCCCGAAGGCAAAGACCGCAAAGCGACTTCCGAAGCCGTGCGGCAACTGTTCGTCGAATTGAAAAACAAGCTCAAGCCCGACAATCAACTATTTCTCTTTTTCATCGGCCACGGCAGTTATATTGATAAAGTCGCCAAGTTCAATCTGGTCGGGCCGGATTTGTCGGCGACGGAATATGGACAACTGCTGAATGCGTTGCCGGCGAAAAACATGGTCATCGTCAATACGTCCAGCGGCAGCGGCGAATTCGTCAAAACGCTCGCGCGCGAAGGCCGAGTCGTCATCACCGCCAAGCGCAGTGTTCAGGAACTGAACGCGCCGCACTTCGCCGGATTCTTCATCGCCGCCCTGGGCAACACGGAAGCCGACGCCGACAAAAACGGTCGCGTTTCCGTACTCGAAGCTTTTGAATACGCCGTCAAACTGACCAAAAGCCGTTACGACAAAAAAGGAATCCTGCTGGCCGAACACGCCTTGCTCGAAGACAACGGCGACGGCACCGGTCACGAAAAAGCCGATGCCGGCGACGGTACGTTGGCCAAGCTGACTTACTTCGATTCCTTGCCGCAGCAACAAGCCGGCGGCGACGCGGCGCTGGCGAAACTCTATTCGGAGAAAATGCGTCTTGAAGGCGAAGTCGAAAAACTCAAAGCCCGCAAACAACAGTTGAGCGAAGAGAATTACGATAACGAACTGGAAAAACTATTGGTCGAATTGGCGACGCTCAATCAGGGCATCAAAGCCAAACAGAAACCATGAGTGACGATCTGGAAAGACGTTTTGTCGCCGCTCTGGCCAAACGCGAAGTCCGCACCGGCGAAGGTTTGAAAGCCGCCGCCATCGTCGCGCGGCAGGCGGAAAAAGAAGGCATCGCTTGTGCGCTCGCCGGTGGAATCGCGATGCATATTTATGGTTACGGTAGAGCGACGGAAGATGTGGATTTGCTGGCGTCAGCAACTCTGGGTTTGCCTTCCGAGCAAAAGCTTTCCTTTGGCGGCGAAAGCTATTTGATCGAAATCGGCGAGCGAAAGATTACGGTGGATGTAATTGTTCGGGATGATTTTTTTCGTGACTTTTACGCTGCAGCGCTCCGCGATGCACAGCAAATGTCGGAAGAGCTGAGAATCATTCTTCCCGAATGGATGGTGATTCTGAAATTTCTGGCGCATCGCAGCAAAGACATACTTGATTTGCTCTGGATGCTTAGGGAGCCGGGCTTGGTAAATCGTGATCAGGTTCTGAAATTTCTTGAAGGTGTGATGGGAGAGGTTGGCGCGCAAGCCGCATTGAGGGGATTGGAACCTTATTACGTTCAAGCTGAAGTGATGCGCGGCGGCGATGAAAACGGCAGGCAGGAACGATAGCTGCAAAAACAAAAACCTATGAAGATGTCGAAAAAATCAATACAACTTGCTGGTATGAGAAGTTGGCGAAATCGAAAAGCGCTGCCTGTGCTTTTCGCGGTTTGCCTGGCGTCGTTGTTCTGTTTCCTGGCCTGTGTGTCCGCCAAACAGATCACCATCGAATCGGCGGAAGAAGAATTGAAAGGTGGCAAATATTCCGCCGCCGTCACTTCCTTCACCAACCTGCTGCAAACCAATCCGAAAGACGAACGCGCGCAACGCGGTTTGCTCAAAGTGTTTTGGGAAACCGGCAAATACGCCGAAGCTGAAACCGAAGCGAAAAAGTTTCTGGCCCGGGTAGAAAGCCATTCAGCGCGGTTGGCACTGGCCGAAATGATGGCCGTCACCGGACGTTATGACGCAGCGATTGCCGAATTCGACAAGATCAGCAAAGCCATCGAAAAGGCCAAGCCGAAAGACGACAAGAAAGAAAAAGAGGGCGACGAGCCTGACCCGAATCCGCGAACGCAAAAGCTTCAGGCGGATTTGCGCCGCGCGGAGTTGCTGCAACTGACCGGCAAGGAAGAGGCAGCCAAAGAGATTTTTGAAAGCCTCGTCAAATATTACGAAGACAACGATGTGGAGTCGGCGGCGGAATTGACGCTGACGGCGCGCGCGTTGGTCTATCTGGAAAAGTACCAGGACGCGAATGATATGTACCTGGAAGCCATTTCGGCGGACAAGGATTATCTGGACGCGCATCTGGGCGGCGGCGAACTTTACACCTCGAAATACAACTACCAGGAAGCGGCGTCGTTTTTTGACGACGCGATGAAGATCAATCCGAACAGCGCGCGGCTGCGGTTGGCGATGGCCGC
>CAZRXE010000194.1:0-15997 GCA_964603695.1 uncultured Heliomicrobium sp. | reverse complement strand
GGCTTTGCCGGCCGCCAAACCACAGTAGGGAGGCATCACGTGCGGTTGCTGATTTGGAATATTGAGAACTTCACTCTGTCGCGCATCAGTGACTGTTCAGGCAACTCACTGGCCGAACAGATGGACAATGCGGTGCGCAGCTTTTCCAACCTGAATTACATTCTCAGCACGGTTACCCAGGCGGACCCGGATGTTTTTGTCATCGTCGAATCGCTTTGTCATCAAGGCAATATCGAAGAACTGGCGGATGGTGATGGCGCGCTTGGGCTGCTGGTGATGAGGAGCTTCTTGCAGTCTTTATCAGATCAATGGTTTTTAGTGCCGCCCTTGCGGGTAAATCCGAAAAACGAACTGGCGTTGCAAACGCGCACGGAAACGGTGGGGGTGTTTTGGCGCAACGACCGCGTTCAATTTACCGGCCCTTATGTTTGGCCGGCGGCACGAGTGAATACCGGCCCCCCGGTTCCGCCGGGCGCGCAAACCCAAACCGCTGCTTACCCAAACCCGTGGAACGGCGTCGTGCCGCCAGGAACCACTGCCGCCGCGAGATGTCGTTTTTACGATGCAAACAGGCAGGAAATTATCTTTGCCGCCCCGGATAACTGCATAGACCCGGCCAATGCCACTGCTCCTTATACACGTCGTCCCTACCTCACTACGTTTACCGAGCGCAACGGGATGAGACGCAACATCAAGCTTTTTTCGGTGCATACCAAACCGGCAGAGGCCTATTATGCCACGATCAACATGCTCAAGATGCAGCCGCAAGACTGGGTTCCCGGCAACAACGAAGCGACTGTTTTCGCGGGTGACTTCAACCTCAATCTCAAAGTGATGGATCCTTATACCAAGGAGATGCTGAACCGTTTTAGGGAGAAAGAACTTGTCTTGGCCGTTCCCAGCCTGGTTAATGATGAAATTCCCCTATCGCGAATCTTTCGTCGTAAGAGAGCAGCTCCCGACAACTATCAAGAGCAAGAATTGTTGGATTACGGATTTATTCGCTATGGTCCTGGCGCGATGCCGAATCCACTTCCTGCATCTAGATCCGTTGTCATTGATCGTGTCGTGGGAGTTACGCCGGGCGGGGGGCTGCCGGCCTTTACCACCGATATGTTCGTCAACATGGCCGCGCTTAATCAGTTTCCGCCGGACAATTATGTAGACATCGCTTCAACGAGGGGAGCGGCCAATCGCTTGAACCATATGACGACGATCACAACTCGTGCGGCGCACGGCCTTTCGGTCGGCGATGCCGTGATTGTCAGCGGAGTTGCGAATACCTCGTTTGAAGGGCCGTTTCAGGTGCTGGCCGTTCCTAATGCGATGACCTTTACTTACGAGCAAGAGGATTTGGCGAACGCCCAGAGCAACGGCGGCAGGGTGAACACCCAACCGAAATTAAACATTTTCAGACGGCGTGAAAATTATGGGCACATCACCCGACCTCGCGCCGGCACCAGCGATCATCTGCCGGTTTTTATCATTGTTTGATCTTTTCCCGATTCTGGCGGGCGCGCCCAAAAGACGTTTTTGAAGCAATCAGGGCAACCTCGGCAGGTTGCCCTACTTTTCCAAGGAAACAGTGCAATGAACTCCCAGCAATTGGCCGATCTGTTGCAGCAACAAGCTGCGGCTGCGCCGCATGAAATTCGTTTGAACGATCAGATTTTGGGAATCACCGGATTGGATGCTCTAGTCAAAGCCGATCTGGCGCGCGCCGACGGCACGCTCATTTTGATTGTTAATCCGGCTACGATTCCCGCCGATCCGCCTGCCACGGGCTTCACGCTCAGCGCGAACGTGCCAGGCGGGACGGACGGCTTTCTCTCGCTTGATGCGCGCGATTGCAGCATTCAGTTTCTGATCGGCAACACGATTGATTTGATTCTGACGATCAACACGCGCTTGAGCGACGGCACCGCCGTACCCTGGGTCTTCAGCACCAGTTTTCCGCAATTGGCCAATCAGCCTTACGATTCGTTGACGCTGGCCAATCCGCAATTGATCTTTTCCACCGGAGGCTCTGGGACGCCGCCCGCCGGTTTGAATTTCAATGGTCTGCTGGCGCTCGACGGATTGTTTGCCACCATCGCCAACCTGATCGGTGTGGCGGATCAATACGCGCTGACTGGTGCCATCGCTTACAACTCCATTGGCTTCAACTTCGACCTGCAAGCTAATCTGAACATTCCGTCGCAGACATTGGCCGGCATCATCACGCTCCAAAATCTGTTCGCCGGCGTGGCCCTGACGCCGATGCAGAGCGACGGTGAAGCGGGAGAATTGACTTCACTCTATTTAGGCGCGACGGTCGTCTTTGCCAATACCAACGGCGATGAATTGCCACTGGGCGTTCAGGCGCAAATGCCACTGAATAGTTCGAGCGGCCAGATACTGATTCTTTCGGTCCGCCCGCAAGTATTGACTGTTCCGGTTAATCAGGCTTCGCGCGCCGCTGCTGTTACCACCATTACCACCGCGCAGCCGCACAACCTGAAGCCGAACAATTACGCGACCGTCGCCGGCTTGACCGATACTTCGTTCAACGGTGTGTACACGGTGGTTTCGACGCCGAGCAGCACCACGTTCACTTACGCGCAAAGCAATCTGCCCGATGCCACCAGCAGCGGCGGAACGGCGGCGACGGGACTGGACACCAGCCTGGATTCGCTCGGATCGCTGATTGGCGGACAAACCTGGGACAGTTTTTTCAGCGGACCGGGGAGCGTACTCGAACCATACTTTTCCACCTTCGGTCTGCTTGGTTACAGCACAACATTCACGCTTTCGCCGAGCATCAGCATCACGGCCATTTCGCTTAGCGTGGGCACGCTCAGTCCGTGGACGCTGTGGGACGATTACACGCTGACCCTGCGTGGCGACTGGAACATCCTCTTTGCGGGAAGCCAAACCATTTCGACGCTGAAGCTGACGGCTGACTTCAATTTTGGAACGATCAACTTCCTGGTCACGGTCACACTGCCCAATCTGGTGATTACCGGGCGGCAAAGCGGCGGCGCGCTCACCTATTCGCTGGCCGATTTGAACGACGCGCTGTTTGAAGGCGCGCTCGTCATTCCGCCCGACTTGCTGACGATTTCGGTGGCGGATTTCGGCATTGATATAGATACCAACAGCAAACGGTTTTCCATCGGTGCAACGGCCAGTGCCAGCTTCTCCTTGTTCGGTTTGCCGCTGCTGGCCATTCACAACATGGCCATCGGCGTGCAGGTAGACGCTTCCGGCCCGAAAAACATTTATTCCGCCTCGCTCAACGGCGGCGTCAGCGTCGGCACGTTGATGGCGAACATTTCCGCCACGCTCAGCACTGACTCAAAAGCCGATTGCGTCTTCAGCATGCATCTGGTCAACGAAACCATCGGCACGCTGATCAACCAACTGATTCATCTGATTGATCCTAATTTCACTGTCAATTTCGGCGCGCCGTGGAATACGCTGCTCGACATCAGCCTGGACGCGCTGGTGCTGAAAGTGACGCTGCCGGGCAAAGATAGCAAGACGCCGCAATCAGTCAGCCTGACGTATGACGCCGATATTGATCTCGGCTTTATGCAAATCAAAACGCTTGGCCTGAAGTACGCCAAGAGCGCCACCGGGCCGGGCAACACCACCATCGAGTTGTCGGGAACATTTCTGGGCGTTCAATTCGGCACAGGGCAAAGCGGGCAAAACGGGCAAAGCAATCCGCCGCTCGGTTGGGACGTGATGAACGGCACGCCGCCTGCCGTGCCGGGACAGGGAGATTCGCTCTTCGAGCTGCAATACGCCGGCCTGGGACAGCACATCACTTTCGACGGCGTGGATTTGCCGAACATGGCCGCCGTGATGAAGGCCTTGCGCGAATCCGTCATTCCGGCGCAGCCAGGGCAATTGCCGCCTTTCGGCCAAAACTCGCTGGCGTTCAGTGCCGAAAGCAACTGGCTGGTGGGTGCGCAGTTCAGCATTATGAACACCATCGCCATCAGCGCCATTTTCAACGACCCGAATATGTACGGCGTCTTGATTGCGATGTACGGCGAAAAGGCCAAGATTTTCGCCGGGCTGAGCTTTGAAATCCTCTATCGCAAGATCAACGATTCCATAGGCGTTTATCACATCGAACTGAAACTGCCGGACGCCATGCGCTATCTGCAATTCGGCGAGGTTTCGATCACGCTGCCGATTGTCGTGCTGGATATTTACACCAACGGCAATTTCAAAATTGATCTGGGTTTTCCGGTCGGCAACGATTTCTCGCGGTCGTTCGCGCTGCAAATCTTTCCCTTCGTCGGTTACGGCGGCTTGTATTTCGCCTTGCTCGACGGCGCAACTTCGACGCGCGTGCCGCAAATCACCAACGGCACGTTTTCGCCTGTCATTGAATTCGGCCTGGCGCTTTCCATCGGCGTCGGCAAGACGGTCAATTGGAGCGTCATTTCCGGCGGCTTGACGATTACCGTGCAAGGCATCTTGCAAGGCGTGCTGGGCTGGTTCCAGCCTTATGAACCGGCGGATCACGCGCTGTATTACTGGCTGCAAGGTTCGGTGGCCATCGTCGGCAAGCTTTACGCGAACATTAATTTCGGCATCATCAAAGCCAACATTGACCTGACCGCTTACGCCAGCGTGACGCTGACTGTGCAATGTTACAGCCCGATTTTGATCGAACTGAGCGTGGGCGTTTCCATCCGCATCAGTGTCAAGGTCGTCTTCTTCACCATTCATCTGAGTTTCAGCGCGACCATCAAAGCTTCGTTCACCATCGGCAATTCGTCGCAGCCGCCGTGGCAACTGGCTTCCGGCCAGCAAAGCACCGGCCGCACCGTGACCATCAACAAGAAAACCGCGCAGCCGCAATTGCGCGGACAGGACACGCTTTACGCGCCGCATTCGATGCACGCCGGTTACAGCCGCGCTTTGCGAATGGCGACGCTGACGGCAAGCGCGGCTGCCACGAACTGGCCTGCCATCTGCGTCTTTCCGCAAGGCAAGCAAACCGTCGGTTTGTGGGCGCTGCCCGCTTTCACCAAATCCGAAACTACGGCGGGCGTGACGGACGCCGTGATGCTGCTGGCTGCTGGAAATTCGATCAATCCCGGCGCGGCCAGTCTCAACGATCAGCAAAAACTCGCGGGCGCGGAGCCTGCTTCGGCGGCATTCAATCTGTTGATGCAGGCGATGCTGGCCTGGGGCATTCACGCTGAAACCGGCGGCGGCACGTCCGTCACTGCCGATCAATTGGTTGATTTGCAGCAGCAATTGAAAGACGAAGACGTCATCGAAGCCGCTTTCAATTACCAAACGCTGACGGATTTTCTGGCGGCGAACTTCACTTTCGACATTGCCACGGTTTCGGAATGGGCGATTGCCGCGACGGGCGCGGTTCGGGCGAGCGGCGTGACGACCATTGCCACCACGACGGCACACGGATTTGTCGCCGGCAACGTGGTCACCATTTCCGGCGTAACCGATACGAGCTTCGACGGGCAATACACTGTTGCCAGCGTGCCGAGCGCGACGACATTCACTTATGCGCAGGACGGCGCTGCCGATGCTTCCAGCGGCAACGGCGCGGCGGACGTGACCGTGGGCGTGGCGTTGTTCCCGATGATCCCGGCCATCAAATTGACCGACACCGCCGGGACTTCCGTTGATTTCAGCAGCTTCAACGGCGTTGACGAAAATTACGAAGAGAAGATCACCGCTTACTTTGAACTGTTGCAGGTGCAGTTTCAGCAGCAGCAGCAGCAGGGCGGCGCGCAGCCGAAAGCACAGGCCGCCGCGCTGACGGCTTCGATGGCGAAGGTGATTTTCTCGTATTACTTCAACATGCTGATGTCTTCCGGCGTGCAGGCGGCGATTGATCTGCTGGCCAATTATCCTTACACAACCACCGCCGCGAGCAGCATCGAAGATGTCGCCAACGCCATTGGCGACACGACGCTCGTCAGCGAACCGTTGCGCGTGGTGACTTCCACGCAAGACGACGCCGTACTCAACGCCGGCGCGGTGCTGGATTTGCCGAGCGTGGTTTATCAAATTCGCGCCAACGACACGTTTGATTCCATTGCCGAAGCTTTCCAAACTGAAGGCGCTTCCAACAGCGGCGGGCAGGCTTATTCGACCAGCGATTTGTTTGCCGCCAATCTTGATACCACCGGCATTTTCAACACGGGCGTCGGCGTGCAATACAGCGGGCTTCAATACACGACGCAAGCCAACGACACTTTGAATTTGATTTCGGTGCGCTTGATGTTGCGCGCCGCCGGGCCGGCGACCGTCAATTCCATCGCCAACCTGGGGCAATCCGTGCAATCACTGCAAGCAGTGAATCCGGCAATCACCAATCCGAACGCGCCGCTTGACGCCGGCACGACCGTCACGCTGACCAACGGCGGCAGTTATCTGACGGTCGCGGGCGACACGTTGACGCTGGTTGCGGCGTACTTCCTGGCCATTGAACAAAGCACGTTTGACCTGAATACCTTCCTGAACAGTTTGCTGGCGATCCCGGCGAATCAGGCGTTTGTCGGCGTGGACCCGAATCAGGCACTGACCGTCGGCGCGGCAATGGCGATGCCGCCGGTGACTTATGCTTTCCAATCCACGGACACCATCAACACCGTGGCCACGACGTTGATCGGAACGGCGGCCATCATCGAAACCAATTTGCTCAATGCTCCGGCTTCGCCCGCAGTGCTTGCGCCGCAAGGAGTTTTGAGCGTCCCGCTGTTTTACAAGATTCAAGCCAACGACACCTTCAGCGGCATCGCCGCCAAGTTCGATCTGACTTTGCAAACCGTGGCCGATCAAGCCGTGGTGATTCCGCAAAACGGCCAGATGCCCAAAGTTTTCGCGGCAAATCAGGCGTTGACCATCACCGATCTGGCATCCATCGGCGTTCAAACGTTAATGGAAAACCTGCTCAACGAAGCCGAATGGAACAATGCTTCGGGCATGGTTTCGCGCTTTATGCTTTCGGGCTTGCGACTGCCCGATCCGAACGACACCTATTTCCAAAACCTGACCGTTCAAGACCTGCTCGATCCGGCCAAGCTCGGCGCAATCAAAACGCTGCCGATGTACGAACTGACCGGCCAGCAATATCAACTCGGCGCGACGGTTCCGGCGAGTTATCAAATCACGCTGACGAACAATGCCGGCGCGCCGTGGCTGAGTTTTGCCGGGCAGACTTCGGCGACGTTTGCGTTGACTGCCGACCAGCAGCAGATGGCTGCCGACATCGCTTCGACGGCGCTGCAAACCAATGTTCAAACCCTGACGCGATTGTCGCTGTTTCAAATGGTTCCGCCGCGATTGGTTTTGCAAAACCACATTGCGTGGCAGGCGGCGGTTCCGCCGGCGGGTTGTTTGTCTTCGGCGACGGGCAATCCGGCCATCTGGCTGTTCCCGGATTCGTTGGTCGAACAGGTTGAAGCTCTGACCGCGCCTGCGCTTTACGAAACGGTCGTGGCCAAACACACCGGCCCCGATCAACCGGTCAGCGCCGATCAAGCGAGTTGTTACGCCTGGGCGACCATTGTTGATTTCAATGTCTCGCTGCCGGTCACGGACGACAACGCGACTTCGATTGCCAACGCTTACGTCATCGAAGGCGCGGATGACACCGGCGCTGCTTTGCTGCAACAGGTGTATCAATACCTCGCCACGCAAACCGGCAATCAGGCGACGCTTTACCTGCTTTATTCGCCCAATCCCGCCGGCACCAATCCCAGCGGGCTGGCTTCGGACGAACTGAATGACGCGACGACTTACATTCTGAAAACCAATCTTTCCACGCTGACGCACAGCGGCAACACAACTCTGAAAGCGTTGGCGGCGGCGGATCCGACGGCGGTTTACGACGCTACGCTGTCGGATGCAGCCGGCTTCATCGCCCTGTTGTGGGAAGCCAGCATCACGCGCAGCGGTGGGTTTTATTTGAACTATGTGAATCAAAACGGCGGCGCGGCCTTGCCGCCCAGCGTTTTCGGCAGTTCTTCGACGGCGACGCTGTCCTTGCTGGTGGTGCTGAATGAACAAGCCAACAATCGCGACGCGGCGATTCAGCCCTTCAACAACTGCGTCATCGTTGCCGGCAACGTGGACACCAGCACGTCTTCGCTGTTCGTCCAACCGGCGACTTACACAGTGGTCGAAGGCGATTCGCTGACCACTGCGACGAACAATTTCAACGCGGCCTGGGGAACCAGCTTCACGCTGTTGCAAACGGCGACGTTCAATCAAAGCGTGCAGTTGCTGTTGCAGGTCGGCGCGCAGATGACCGTCCCCGGCCAAAGCAATCCTTACGAAATCGGTTACGGCGACACACTGGCTTCCATTGTCGCCAAATTCAATGTGTCGAGCCTGAACGCGCTGATTACCGCCGGATCGAACGCCACCGCGCCGATTCTGGCTGCCGGTTCGCCTATGCAATTCGCCGATAACGTGCTGCAACCGGCGACGACCGTTCCGCCGGGCACGGTCGGATTTGAAATGACGCGCACGAATCCTGATCCGAACAATCTGCCTTACGATCAACTCACGCCAGCCCAAGTGGTCGGCTCGCTGTTCAATCTGGTGGGCTTTAACATTGCGGGCGCTGGCGGCTTTATTGAAAGCGGTGCGGGCTTGCCGACCACGCCTGCGGACAGTTGGCAGGATCAAACGGACGGTTTGGAACAACGCGACCTCGACGATTCGACCGATCCGAACTGGTACTACCATCAAACGCTGGCGGTGTATCCATTCGCCACCGTGCAAAACGGCAGCGCGTCCCCGGCGCTTCCGCCCGTTGCGTCGAATCCTTACAACGGCGTGGGCTTCAACGCGGCGGCGAATCAAATCAACGAAGTCACGCTCAATCTCGACGTGCAGGACATTTACGGTAACATCCAGCCGCTGCCGTCGCAGTTCGCTTCATTGCAAGTGCCGGTGGGTTATTACGACGACATCGCCAATCTGGGCAGTTGGCCTTCGCTGGCGATTTCGTATTTGGTGACGGGCGCGGCCAATGCTCCGGCCATCACTTTCCAGATGACGATGCAGCAATCGCGCTACGTTCCCGCACCGGGCGTGGCAGTGACCTCGGCGCTGTCTTCGGCGCAGGCGGATTTGGTCAGTTATCAAAACATTTACTACCAACTGTCGCAGCCTGACCTGAGCTTCTGTCTGCAAACTTCGCTCGACACCGCTTCGATGGCTTCGCTGCAATCGGCTTATCCGCTTCAGAAAACGCCGTTCTACAGCTTCGCTTACGGCGCGTTTGTGTATCTGGCGGCGATGGCGACGATGCAGGCCGTTGAGGTGACTTCGGACGGCACGACGAACGTCGAAACCTTGACCGCGCAATACGGTGTGACGGCGGCACAATTGTTCACGGCGAATCAGGACACGCTTTACAGCGCGTTGTTCGGCGCTGAAACGTTGGTTGTGCCGCTGATGTATTCCACCGTCGCGGGCGATTCGTTGTCATCGGTGGCGACAAAATTCGGGTTGACGGCGGATGCGTTGGCGACGACGAACGAAACTGCGCCGCTCGCGCCCGGCGTTGATTTGACCACGCCGGAACGCAGCTTGAGCGTCAGCGGTTCGGCCACGCAATCGCTCAACAGCATTGCGCAAAGCGTGCAGGCTTCGGCGGCGGGCATTGCCGAAGCCAACGCCGACCTGACGGACATTTTGCAAGCGGGCGTGACGCTTTCGGTCGGAACGCAACTGTATAGAGTCAGCGCCGGAGACAGTTTCAACAGCGTGGCCGCCGCGCTCGGTTCGACGGTGGCGGATGTGGCCGGCGCGAACCAATACTTGCAAGGTTTGTTCGTTGAGGGCGCGGCGCTCGGCGTGACTGATGCCGTGGCCGGTTCCGGCGACACGCTAGCAACGATGGCCGCGAAATTCGCCGACGGCGATGTGAACACGCTGGCAACGGCCAACGCCGATTTACCAGACCTGTTTGCCGCCGGCACGCAACTGCAAGTCGGCATCAACAGCCAAGCCAAACCGCCGCAACCGACGGATTCGTTGTCGAGCTTTGCCACGAACAACACCATCACCGTCGCGCAACTGGCTGCCGCCAATGCAGGCAGCGGCACTGTGTTTGCGGCGGGCGCGAACGTCAGCATTCCCGGCGTGGTGACGAACACTTCGCCGCAACAGTTCTGCACTTACACGGCGTCGGCGCTGGACACGCTCGGCGGCATCGCGGCGAAATTCAATCAACCAGCCGCGACTATCGCCGCGCTGAATCCTGACATTCCGGGCTTGTTCGTGGCGGGGCAGACGATCACGACGGGCGGCAAATCCGTGACGACTGAAGCAGGCGATACTTTCAATTCGATTCTGTCGCGCTTCGGGCAGCAGGGCGTCACGTTGACGTTATCGCAACTGGCCGCCGCCATTGCCGCGCAAAGCGGTTTGCTGGCCGCCGACGGACTGTGGATTTGCCCGCCAATGTTGGGCGGCGCGAACGGACAGAACAGCGCGGGCACGCTGGACGGTTTGGCCGCCGCTTACAACATCCAGGATGTGGCGACGCTGGCCACGGCCAACGCCGCCTCCATCGGTTTGCTGGCTTCCGGCGTTCAGCTCAATCAATGGTCTGTCGGGATCACGACCAATCAATTCGAGACGCTCAATTCGCTGGTCAATCGGCTGGCAGAGGCCGGAATCAACGCGACCGTTGAAGACGTGGCCGCGACCGTGGCTTCGCAGCCGAATTTGATTCAGCCGCAGGCGATGGTGGTTCCCGTGCCGCCGCCTTCGCCGCTGGGCAATCAAGCGGCGATTCATCCGAAGTTCGCTTCGTCCGTGTTTCAGATTGCGGTCAACGTCGTCACGACGCGCAATCCGCAATGGATTGACCCGGATTTCGCGAACGTCGCCGCCGTCGGCACGTCTGTTTACAGCGTTGCTCCCGAACCCGATCCGCAGGGCGAAGGCAACAGTTCGCCGTATTCGCTGACGCAATTCGCCGCCGATCTGCAAACCGCTTTGCCGGGTTTGCAAGCGGCCACGGGCGATCCGGTGGCGGTGGATGATCCGGCCAGCGCCAGCACCATCTGGGCGGTCAATTTCGGCAACAATTCCGGCCCGCAAATCAACTACCAATTCCAGGGCGCAAACACACAGTACTTCGCGCTGCCGCCGCTTTCGACTTCGTTGATGGGCGGCGCGGTGGACATAGTTCCTTACGTCAGCGGGCAAACGCCGCCCTTCACCGCCGCGCCCACCACGCAGACGTTCCAGGCGGTGGATTTGGACGTGTGGCTGAACACCTTCCTGCAAACGGTGGATTTGTTCCTGTCGCCGGCGTATGCGGTTCCGGCTTACGCGCTCGATCCAACCGACACGGTCAACATCGTCGAACAGAAACAAACACTGGCGCAGATGCTGTCAGCGCGGTTGCAATACGTTTTGCAAGGCGAGCAGGCCGGCTCGATTGAAGACGCGCGGGGCGCGATGTATCAGGCTTTGCTGACGGAACTGTCCAGCGCGTTCACGATTGACACAGTGGTTCAGGTTCCCATTACGGTGACGACGACGGGCGAGCAGCCCGCCGCGCCGCCCAATCTGTCCGGCAAGATGGTGATGAACGATCCCGGCGGTTCGACGCCGGATCAATCGCTGCCCAGCACGTTCAGCTTCTCGACGGCAAAAGCGACGCTGACCGCGCCGGGTTCGACGGCGACGTTTTTGTTCAACGTCAAATCGCCCGCATCGCACAAGGACGCGAATCTGAATTTGCAATACGCCGTCACCGAGCTGGAACTGCCCGATCCGAACTCGACCATCGGCGATTACGAAGGTTCGTCCTGGCTGCAATTCATCCTGCCGCTGAACGGCGCAAACCCAAACACTGACTCAAACATCGGCAACGTGAACATTCCCATTCCGCTGCGTTCGTATCCCAGCCCGGTCACGCTGGCGGCGCAAACCGCGCGGCAATCCGTGGCCGAGCCTGCCGCCGTGACTGATCTGCTCGGTTGGAATTTCGGTTTCGTTTATCAGCACGACGACGCCGAACAGGATTCGCCGATGGCCGCCGTCACCTTCAACGCGACCGGCGACACGGTGCAGGGGCTGGGCCGCGCCAACAACAACGCCAACCTGACGAACATTTACAACGCGCTGGCGCAGTTCATGGCGGCGTATCCGGCGTTGAAAAATGACTTGGCCTTGCTGGCGCAAGTCGCGCCCGGCACGGCCAATCCGACGGCTGAATCCGCCGTGGCGGCGCTGAGTTGGCTGGTCAACAACGTGACCTCGGCCTGGCAGCGAACGGCAATGGCCGCCATGTTCATCCCGGAAACCGAAACCTACTGTTACCAAATGGAGAAGGGATTGACCGACGGCGCAACGCCCGCGCTGGAAACGCTGACGCTAAATTCCGTTGACATTGACACGGGCGAAGCGAAAACCACCACGCTGTGGCCTTCTGTCGTCGCGCTTTACGAAGGCAACACTTACCCGCTACCAGTGACCGGTCTGGGTCAGCAAACCCAGGCGACATATTCGTATCCAACAGGCAACGACGCGATTCCGGCGGCGACGCAATTGCAACAGTGTTTCCTGTTCGGCCCGGCCATCGCGGCGGGCGGAGCTTCGCGCGCGGGCGGCGTGACGACCGTCACGACGACGGTTCCGCACGGACTTTCCGTCGGCGATCAAGTCATCGTCTCCGGCGTGACGGACGCTTCCTTCAACGGCATCTTCACCGTAAGCGCCGCGCCCAGCGCAACGGCGTTCAGTTACGCTCAATCCGCCGCGCCGAACGCCAATAGCGGCAACGGTACGGCGAGCAAGCTGATTGCCTGGGGCGCGAGCCAATCCATTGCGCCGAGCGGCGCTTCGCGCGCGGGCGGCGTGACAACGGTGACGACGCTTGCACCGCACGGACTTTCCGCCGGCGATCAAGTCATCATTTCCGGCGTTGCGGATGCTTCGTTCAACGGGTTGTTCACGGTGGTGAGCGCGTCCAGCGCAACCGGCTTCACTTACGCGCAAACCGGTTTGCCCAACGCCACGAGTGGCGGCGGCACGGCGGGCGGCTTGTTGCCCGCGGCAACGACCACGCTGAATGCGCCGCAACTGTTTTCTTTCAACGAAGCGAACATTCTGTCCTGGCAAAACGCGCTGGCCGGCGTCGCCATCACGCGCAATCAATCCTTGATCGAAGGCGTGCCGACCAATCCGGCATTTGTCTATCAAACGCCGATTTCCAACTTCACCAGTCTGGCCATTCCGTCCGTGTTTGCCGAATCGAACATCAGCATTGGTTCCGGCGCGGTGTCGGGCCTCGCGGCGGCGCTGGGCGGATTTTTGGAAACGCTGCTGACCGCGCGAAATCAATGGACGGCGGGACAATTGCTGAGCGTGAGGCTTTCGGCGGCTTATTCTTACGCGCTGGCGGCCAGCGCCGCCGGTTCTTCGTCATTGACGGAACTGGGCGCGTTGGTTCCGATCCTGCTGGTTCCGTCGTGCGATTTCGATCCGACCAGCGATTGGAACGCGGCCAATACCACCAGCTTTGTCAGTCAGGTGCAGGCGGTGATTGCTGATTGGCAACGACTCAATCAACCCGTAACGGCGGGCGGGTCTTTCGTTTTTAATCTGACGATTTACGCCGCGCAAGGACAGATGCAGCCGCTGATTCAGGCGACCAGTCTGCAATACGATTTGTCTTGAAAGGGCGTGGGCGGATGACTGCCCGCCTTTATTTTCGTGGCGCTGCGGAAAGGATTTTTTCAATCAGCTTCGCGTTGTTGGGCAGCATGTTCGATTTGGGCAGGCGCTCGACCAGTGTCGCCCAATTGCGATCCGCCACGAAGACGCGCTTGAAGAGCGGCAGCGCTTCGTCCACCTTGCCGGCGTTGGCGAGCGTAACGGCGTGCCAGAAAACCATTTCGATGTTGTCGGGCGCGATGGATTCCGCCGCGCCGTATTCGCGGACGGCACCGGCGATGTCGTTTTTGGCAAAGAGATCATCGCCCGCGTTCATGTGGTTGTAAGCGCGTTGCAGTTTAATCAGCCGTTTCAATTCGACGAGCGGTTCCGGGTTGTCTTCAACGCGCAGGTCGAAGAGCCTGTCGGCCCAGGGGCGTCCGGTGGATTTGCCGTTGACGATCAAAATCGCCGCCGCCTGTTTGCCGCGAATGTCGCCGCCCTCGCCCTGCGCGGCTTCGAGCGCGGCCATCATCCGGTCGGCCAAATCGCCTTTAGTGTTTTCAAACGCCCTGGCCATCGCGCCCCACACCGTGTCTTTCAACATCAGATTGGCTTGTGCTGAATAGTTGACGCCGACTTTGTGACCGGCGGCGATGATGCAATGTTCGCCGGTGTGCGCGGCGACGCGGCCTTGCGCGTCAATCATTGCTACCTGGCGCACGTCCGCTTGCGCGTCGCCGGCCAGCAGGGATTTCAACGCTTCGGGCGCGGATTTGCCGGCGCGCATCAATTGCAAACCGAGCGCGCCATAAGCCGGTTCGACGATTGATTGCGTGGCCACGGCTCCGACGCCGGCTTCGGCCCAGGGCACGAGCGCGCCGACCGAAAACCAATTGGATTGCACGGCGACGCCCAACTGGCCTGTGTCGGGGTCGCGCGCGACAATCGAATAGGTATGAACCAACGGCTGTTTGCGCGGCGCGACCTTTGGCGCTGTTTGCTTGTCAGTCTGTGGCGCTTGCGCTACAACCAAAACCGAGAGGAACAGCACGACAAACATCGGCTTGATGAAGTTAAAGCGAGCGAAGAAGTCAGGCATTTTGGGTTTCTCCGTAAATTTGCGATTCGAGATTGAAATCAGAAAGGACTTGATAATGAAGCATTCGGAAGCATTTGAAAAACTCTGTGACGACGCCAAATCGCGCGTCCGCGAAATCAGCGTCGCCGAAGTAAAACAGAAACTCGACGCGGGCGAGAAGTTCGTCTTCATTGATGTGCGCGAAGACAACGAATGGCTGAAAGACCATGCCGCCGGCGCGCAACACTTGGGGCGCGGCATCATCGAACGCGACATCGTGCAAACCGTGCCGGACATGGCGGCGGAAATCGTGCTGTATTGCGGCGGTGGATTTCGTTCGGCGCTCGCGGGCGACAATCTGCAAAAGATGGGCTACACGAACGTGCTTTCGATGGCGGGCGGAATCAAAGCTTGGCGGGATGCGGGGTATCCGATGGAGTAACGCAGCGGTGGGAGGCCGACAGTTTCCCGCCGGCCTCCTAGGCTAAATCAAAAGATCGTGACTTTGACCGATAGGTATTTCTTCGGGTTTTGCCGGAAGTCATAAATCAGTTTGGTGATTTCGGTCGAAAGCGTGTTGACGTTGTTGTAAAGCTTTTCGTCTTTGAGCAATAAGCCGGCGGTTCCTTCGCCTTTTTCCAGCCGGTCGGCAATGCCTTTCAGTTTTTCGATGGTGACGCGGGCGTCGGCGTAAAGCTGTTCGTCTTTGATCAGTTTGCCCAGATTTCCTTCGCCGCGTTCAATTCTCAGCATGACATTATCGAGTTTGGTGGAAATGTCGTTGGCTTTGGCGATCAGGGTGTTGGCTTTGTTGTAAACCTCATCGTCTTTAATCAGCTTGCCGATGGTTCCTTTGCCTTTGCCTTCAAGTTGGGTGTTGATTTGATCGGAGATGCCACGCAATTGTGTGACAGTGCTGGTGACTTGCTCGTAAAGCGCCGAATCGTTGATCAGGCGGCTGAAGGTTCCGTCGCCTTCGCGAATGGAACTGAGCAGAGTTTCGGCCTGACGCACAGTGCGATCCAGGCTGAGGTAAAGTGTTTCGTCATTCAGAAACCTTCCGGCGGTTCCGTTACCGTCTTTCAATCGTCCGGTGATGACTTTGATGTCGTCGGAAACGCTCAGGAAGTTGTTAATTGCGGCGTTGGTGGCGTTGAGAATGTCACCAACGCTTTTTTGCGCCTGACTGTTGATGCGGTCGCCGTTGTTGATGGCGTTGCCGGCCTGCGTTCCGGGCGAGATGTCTATGAC
>CAZRXE010000193.1:0-3893 GCA_964603695.1 uncultured Heliomicrobium sp. | reverse complement strand
TTTGCGACGTTTGAGTGTTCTTCATCGCTATATCTCAACAAATCTGGCGTGAATAAGCCAGACGACCTAACACAGTAGTATTAGTGAGGAGACTGAAATGAAAGCTGTCATTTACGAAGCCTTTAACGCGCCGCCGCAAGTCCGGCACGTCCCGGATCCAACGCCCGAACCGCACGGCGTGGTCGTTCAAGTCAAAGCCACCGGCGTTTGTCGCAGCGATTGGCACGGCTGGGTCGGACACGATGCCGATATTCACCCGCCGCATGTGCCCGGCCACGAATTGGCGGGAGTGGTCGCAGCCGTCGGCAAGGACGTGACCGGATGGCAAGCCGGTGATCGAGTCACTGTTCCATTCGTCGGCGGCTGCGGCGCGTGTCCGCAATGCGCTTCGGGCAATCAGCAGGTTTGCGACCATCAGTTTCAACCGGGCTTTACGCATTGGGGATCGTTTGCCGAATACGTTTCCATTCATCGGGCCGACACGAATCTGGTGCGCCTGCCTGACGGCCTGGGTTTTCCGGCGGCGGCGAGTTTGGGCTGCCGGTTCGTCACTTCGTTTCGTGCGGTTGTGGATCAAGGCAGAACTTCCGCCGGGCAGTGGGTGGCGGTTCACGGCTGCGGCGGCGTGGGATTGTCTGCGGTGATGATTGCCAATGCGCTAGGCGCGAACGTCGTGGCGATTGATATTTCAGACGATGCGCTGCGGCTGGCAACTGCTTTGGGCGCGGCGGCTGTGGTGAATGCCGCGCAAGTCGCTGATGTCGCCGAGTCAGTCATTGAAATTACCAAAGGCGGCGCGCACGTTTCGCTGGACGCGCTCGGCCATCCGACGACTTGTTTCAATTCCATCAGCAATCTGCGCAAACGCGGCAAACATATTCAAGTGGGACTGTTGCTGGCCGAACAAAGTACGCCCGCTATTCCGATGGCCAAAGTCATTGCCCGCGAACTGGAAATCCTCGGCAGCCACGGCATGCAGGCGCATCGTTACGACGCCTTGTTCGCCATGATCGAAACGGGAAAACTGAAGCCCGAAGAGCTTATCGGCAGAACGATCTCGCTGGCGGAATCCATTGATGCGCTCGTGAATATGGACAAGTTCCAGGTCGCGGGCGTGACGGTGGTGACGGAGTTCGGTTAAGCCTTTGCCGCTGTTCCCGTTCGGTTGCGCTTGCCGATCAGGTCTTCGATGAAGAGTTTGTTGCGTTTGAAATCGGCAGCGATGTTTTTGCTGGGGCAGGAAGTTTCGAGCTGCGCCCATTGATCGAATTCGATGTCGGCCAGCGCGTCAATCACCGCCGGGAAGTTGATGATGCCGCCTTCGCCCAGATACTTTTCCCACGGCGTTTCTTTCAAATGCATTTCGCAGATGCGGCTTTTGCCCAGCCAGCGAATCTCTTCGACGACGTTGTAGCCTTCCTTCGATGAGTTGCCGACGTCGTAATAAGTTTTGACCGCCGAGGATTTGCTGCGTTCCATAATGGCTACGTTTTCGCGCGCGGAGATGGTGTTTTCCAAACCGAGAATCACGCCGAGTTTTTCCGCTTGCGGCGCGACGTTGCGCAGGATGTCGGCGACGCGGTCTTGTTCGGCCTGTTGCTTGATCGCCCATTTGCCGAAAAACGGAACCAGAATCACTTTGACGCCCAAAGCTTTGGCAATCGGTATGCACTCGGCCAGCCACTTTTCGCCCAGCGGATCGGACTTCAATCCGTTGACGTGCATGATTTCCAGGCAGAGCGAGGTGATGGCGATGCCCTGTTTTTTGGCTTCGGCCAGATATTGCTTTTGCAGCGCCGGCGAACTCAGCGGCAGGGACGTGATCGTTTCGCCGCGCGGCGCGCGTCCAATGCTGATTTGCACGCCGGGAAAGCCGATCTGTTTGGACAGCCCAACCGCATCGAGCTTGCATTCCTGCTGCAAACTCCAATCCGGCGCGGAGAGTTTGAATTTGACGCCTTTGGCGGCGGCATAAGCGGCGAGCGCGGTTGTTGGCGTGTTTATTTGCCCGAATGCCAGCGAAGCGCAGGCGGCGGCTCCGGTTTGCAGAAAGGTGCGACGTGTTCTGTTCATCGGTTTGTTCCTCGTTGAATGGATTGGAAGTTCAATGCGGGCACGCAGGTCGCGTGGCCGGCGGCAGTTTCGGATGTTGGCGCGAACGCCGTCAAGCCCAGGAACAGTTCTGTTGCCCAACGCTGACGCGCTGGTCAGGCAAGGAGGCCGTGCTTGACAATACAGGCGCTTGCGAAGAAAGTAGCCGCCGTTGATTCAACCCGGCAGGCAAGCGAATTCAGATTCCTCCGCGCCTGCTTTTCTCACTGGATTTATTCAATTTGATCGGCAATTTCCCCGGCGACGCTGATGTCGCGCAGGTTTTCCACCCTGTGCGGGCTTATGGCGGAAACGCTTTCGGTTCCAATAGAGACGGTTCCCAAGTGAGATCGTGCAGGTTGGAAAACCTGCACTGCATTTTTATATCTGGTTTATCTCTGGAATGAATTCATGGCCACAAAATCCTTCTCCCCTGTACTTCTGTTTGCATTCGCGATTTTGATCGCGTTTTTCCTGATGCTGTTTGGTTGGCAACGCGGCGGTTTTCAGGTCAGCGCGGCGCGGGACGGAAAACACAAACTCGCCGAGTGGGTCGTCGCACAGACGGCGGACGGACGGGAAGCGGAGTTTTTCGTGGTGCTGGCGGAACAATCGAACCTCTCCGCCGCGCGCGGCTTGAACACGAAGGCGGAGAAAGGCCGTTTCGTGCGGGACGCGCTGCTGGCCAAAGCGCGGGCGACGCAAGAGCCGATTCTGGATTGGCTGGCCAAACACGGCATCGAGCATCGTTCGTATTACATCGTCAACGCCATTCTGGTGAAGGGCACGCGCGAAGTGGCTGAAAGCCTGGCGGCGCGCGGCGATGTCGCCCGCATCGAAGGCAATCCGCGCGTCAAAAACCGATTCGACGCCCAGCCCACAGCCGAAGAACTCAGCGCCGCCGTTCGCGGCTTGTCCATTCAAAAATTGAACGAACGCGCCGCGCCGCAATCTATCGAACTGGGCGTGAGCTTCATTCGCGCGCCGGAGGTTTGGGCGATGGGTTTCAACGGACAGGGCATCGTCATTGGCGGCGCGGACACTGGCATTCGCTGGGATCATCCGGCGCTGAAAAACCATTATCGCGGCTGGAACGGCGCGACAGCGGATCACGATTACAACTGGCACGACAGCATTCACAGCGGCGGCGGCGATTGCGGACCGAATACGACAGCGCCCTGCGACGACGATAATCACGGCACGCACACCGTGGGAACGACGCTCGGCGACGACGGATCAAGCAATCAGATCGGCGTGGCACCGGGCGCGAAATTCATCGGTTGCCGAAATATGGATCAGGGCAATGGCACGCCCGCCACTTACATCGAGTGCATGGAATGGTTTCTTGCGCCGTATCCAATCGGCGGCACGCCGACGCAGGGCGATCCGTCGAAAGCGCCGGACATCACCACCAATTCCTGGGGCTGTCCGCCGTCCGAAGGCTGTTCCATCGCTTCGCTGCAAGCCGCCGTCGAAGCGCAGCGCGCCGTTGGAATCATGATGGTCGTCGCGGCGGGCAACAGCGGTTCCGGTTGTTCGACGGTGACGGATCCGCCTTCGTTTTACGCTGCCTCTTACACCGTCGGCGCGTTCAGTTCCGCCACCGGAACCATCGCCAATTTCAGCAGTCGCGGCCCGACGACGATTGACGGCAGCAATCGTTTGAAACCGGAAATCACAGCGCCTGGCGTTCAGGTGCGTTCGGCGGTTCGCAGCGGCGGGTATTCTTCTTTCAGCGGGACTTCGATGGCCACGCCGCACACCGCCGGAGCGATAGCTTTGTTGTGGTCAGCGCGTCCGGC
>CAZRXE010000192.1:0-1635 GCA_964603695.1 uncultured Heliomicrobium sp. | reverse complement strand
GAGCGCGGCATCACCATCAAAGCGCACGCCGTCCGTCTGAACTACAAAGCCGATGACGGCCAAAGCTATGTACTCAACCTAATTGATACACCTGGCCACGTGGATTTCAGTTACGAAGTCTCGCGCAGTTTGTCTGCCTGCGAAGGCGCGCTGTTGATTGTGGACGCGAGCCAGGGCGTCGAAGCGCAAACGTTGGCCAATGCCTACCTGGCCGTAGACCATCATCTGGAACTCATTCCCGTCATCAACAAAATTGACCTGCCCGGCGCGGAACCGGAAAAAGCCATCGAACAAATCGAAAACGTGATTGGCCTGGGCACGCACAACGCGGTGCTGGCTTCGGCCAAAGCAGGCATCGGCATCAAGGAAATTCTGGAAGCCATCGTTCGCGAAGTTCCGCCGCCGAGAGGTTCCGTGGACGAACCGCTCAAGGCGCTGATTTTTGATTCGTGGTTTGATCCGTATCGCGGCGTGATTGTCATGGTTCGTTTGATTGACGGCGAACTGCGCAAAGGTATGAAAATTCGCCTGATGGCGAAAGGTACGACACACGAAGTCGAAGACCTGGGCGTGCTGACGCCAAAACCGCGCCCTATCGAAAGGCTCGTTGCAGGCGAAGTCGGCTTCATCGTCGCCAACATCAAAACCGTAGCCGATGTCAGCATCGGCGACACTGTTACCGAAGCCGCGCGCCAAACTGCCGAACCCTTTCCCGGCTTTCAGGAAATCAAACCAATGGTTTTTGCCGGAGTTTATCCGGTGGAACCGAACCAGTACGAGGAATTGCGCGATGCTCTGGAAAAACTGCGTCTGAACGATTCGTCTTTCTTTTTCGAGCCGGAAGTTTCCGCTGCATTGGGCTTCGGGTTTCGCTGCGGTTTTTTGGGTTTACTGCACATGGAAATTGTGCAGGAACGGCTGGAACGTGAATTCGGCGTGGACTTGATTACGACCGCGCCAGGCGTGCGCTATCGCATTACGGACGTGCGCGGCGAAGTTCACGAAGTAGACAATCCGTCGAAAATGCCGCCGCCCGGCGACATCGTCAAATTTGAAGAACCGATCATCACCGCGATGATTATGACCAATGAAGAATTCCTGGGCGGCATTCTGGCTCTGCTTGATGAAAAGCGCGGCGTGCAGAAAGGTTTTGAATACGCTGCGCCGACGCGCGTGATGCTGACTTACGAAGTGCCGCTGAACGAAATCGTGCTCGACTTTTTCGACCGGCTGAAATCAGTCTCGCGCGGTTATGCATCGCTGGATTACCACTTCGCCGGTTATCGCGATTCCGATTTGGTCAAGCTCGACATTCTGGTCGCGGGCGATCAAGTGGACGCGCTTTCGTTGATCGTCCACAAAGACGTCGCTTACAGCCGTGGCCGCGCGCTGGTGGACAAAATGCGCAAGCTGATTCCGCGACAGATGTTCGAGGTCGCCATTCAAGCCGCCATCGGCACTCGCGTTATTGCCCGCGAAACCATCAAAGCCGTCGGCAAAAACGTTCTCGCCAACTGCTACGGCGGCGACATCAGCCGTAAACGTAAACTTCTGGAAAAGCAAAAAGAACGCAAAAAACGCATGAAGCGTGTCGGCAAAGTCGAAATTCCGCAGGAAGCCTTCCTCGCCGTGCTG
>CAZRXE010000191.1:0-3509 GCA_964603695.1 uncultured Heliomicrobium sp. | reverse complement strand
GTCCAGACGGACGATGGTCGTGTAGCCGTTGGCCGACGAAGGTTGCTGGATAATGTCTATGAATCCGCGTCCGCTCAGCCAGATTAGTTTCACTTCCATTGGCGAACGCGGCATCGGCGCGCTGAACGAAGCGCGGACTTCGCGCGGTGGATTGCCGTTTACGTGACGCACGGATGCGCTGGAACCGGAGAAGACTATTTCGTCAGTGCCGTCCACAATGCCATTCCAGGCGATGGTTCCATAACGCAGCGATGCCGCTTCCGTGCGGGCTTGTTCGGCGCGGGCGCGGCGTTCGGCTTCGACGCGGCGCTGTTCTTCCAGACGCTTTTCGTATTCGTCGGCCTCGCGCTTCAGCTTTTCCTCGGCGGCTTTGCGGGTGGCGGCGTCTTCTTCGCGCTGTTTGGCGGCGAGTTGTTCGCGGCGCAATCGTTCGGCTTCGCGTTGCGGATCAGGCGTCGGCGTGGATGTCGGCGCGAAACTGATCTGCTGATTTTCTTTTTCCTGAAGCTGGCGGGCCAGCGCATCGTTCAGGATTTTAGCTTCAGCCGGATTAAGTTTGACGGCTTCGCCGGCGAGCGGGGATTTGATTTGCAGATTGTTGACCACAGAAGTCACTCCGGCCAGCAAGCGCACCACGTTTTCCGCGCCGTCTTTTTCGGGCTGATGTTCGGCTTCGCCGTTGAGCGTGACCACGCCGTCTTTCACTTCAAAGTTGTAGCGGGCAAATCCCAGCGGGTTGTAGGCCGCCAGAGCCAGCTTCACGGAGTCAAAAATCGCTTGATCGTTGCCGGGCGATGGCGAGGGACTGGGCGACGGTGACGGCGCGGGAACATTGGCCAGTTCGGATTTTGCTGTGGCGGCATTGGCCGAACGCAGGATTTCGCGCTGTTGTTGCCGCCACAGCAAAATGCCCACGATCACCAGCAGCAAAATCAGCGCAACGCCGACAATCAACAGCGTCAGTTGCGCGCGCGTAAACAGTGGAAACCGGCGCTTGGTTTCGTTCGGCGAAAGCAGCACAACGTTTCGCGTCGGCGCGAATTCCGCTTCGTCATAAAACCCTGGTTTCTGGCGAATGGCATCCAACGGCACGACAGCGGTTTTCAATGTCTCAGTTTCTTTTTCTTCGGGAGTCGAAAGCGAACCGGCGAATTGGGGCAAGGATTCGGCAGGCGGTTGCAGGTCTAGCGGTGCGGCGTCCGTGCGTTCGAAACCGCACATCGGGCAGGATTTCATAAAAGGCATCAGAGTAATTCCACATCCCGCACATAAAATCTTTTCGCCAGCCACAATGCCTCCTTTTCTTTTCAGTTTTAACTCCGGGGTTACCCTTTTGTGCGTGTGCGCCGAAGTTCCAGATTGAGCGGTCGCAACACGACTTCGCTCATCCAGGCTTGCGGCGGCTGTTCGAGCATGGAGACGATCACCGACGCCACTTCATCCGGCGTCATCGAATACCCAATATCCACAGACGTCGTAGCTCCGATGGAAGAATGTTCGCCGGAGCGTTCTTTTCGCCGGGCAATGCGCGAAAAGCCTGTCGCCACTGAGCCCGGCAGCAAAACCGAAACGCGAATGTTTTGATCGCGAACTTCGAGGCCGAGCGATTCGGTAAAACCCATGACGCCGAATTTCGCCGCGCAGTAAGCGGCCATACCTTTGATTCCGTCGCGCCCCGCGCCGGAGGAAATGTTGATGATCTGCCCGCCGCCCTGTTTTTTCATTGTGGGCAGCACGGCGCGGCAAGTCAGGAAAGTTCCGGTCAGATTGGTTTCCAGCACCGTCTGCCAATCGCTGAGCGAATAACCGTCCACGTCGCCGTTCAGGCTCAATCCTGCGTTGTTAATCAACACGTCAATTTGGCCGAACTGTTTGAGTACGGCGGCCATCGCTTGTTCGACGGATTTTTCGTTGCGCACGTCGCAAACGAACTTGCCGACTTCCGGCGCTTTGTAGCGTTTGCAGCGTTCGGCCACGTCGGACAAAAGGCTTTCGGTGCGAGCCAACAGCGCAGGTTTCGCGCCGCATTTGGCCAGGGCGAAGGCCGTTGCCCTGCCAATACCGGCAGATGCGCCGGTGATTACTGCAACTTTGTCAGCCAGGGGATGTGCCATTGTTTTCAGACCTACCGCAAATATTGCCTTTGCGTTTATCGCAAATGCTGATTAAAAAACGCGATTACGCTTTGCCAGGCATCCGCCGCGTCGGACGGGCTGTAAACTTCCGGGCGTGTGTCGTTGAAAAAGGCGTGGTCGGCCTCTTTGTAAATCCGCACTTCGCCGGGCTTCGCGTATTGCTTCAGTGCGGTGTCCAGCCGGTTCATTTTCTCGACCGTGATCCACGGGTCTTTTTCACCACCGATGAACAACACTGGACAACTGAGTTTGCCGATCAAAGTCGTGTCTACCGGCACGTCACCATAAAACGGCGCGGACGCTTCGACCTTCGCGTGGCAGGCCAGCAACAAAGCGAACGTACCGCCCATGCAAAATCCGGTCACCCCGACGCTGGTCACTTCCGGATTGGCACGCAATGCGTTGAGTACGATGTTCAGGGATTCGACGCCGTCTTCAGGTTTGAGCGCGGACATCAGGCTGGAAGCTTCCTGCGAGTCTTTGGTGGTCACGCCGTTGTACAAATCCACTGCGACGGCGATGAAACCTTCGCAGGCGTAGCGTTGGGCGATGTCTTCAATGTGCGGATTCAATCCCCACCATTCGTGAATCAGTATGATCGCCGGAGCTTCGGCGACATTTGCAGGCCGAGCGATGAATGCATTTACTTCCCTGCCATCGCTTTTGAATGTTGCGTTGCTAGTGATGACGCTAGTTTCTTCAGTCATGGAAATTTTCTCCGAGTGCGAGCAGACCGACAGCCTGCTCGCAGCTATCAATTCGCCGGCAAATTCAAAACGTTGGGTATCTTGTAGAAGGATTCTTGGGGAACGCGGTGAACTATAGCCCGCCACTCCGAAACCGTGCAAGCCACTGAAACGAAGGCGTTATTCGTCGTCTTCATTGTGTTCATCATCTTCATCCGCGCCGAAATAGCGCAGCCACTCGTTCATTTCCTCTTTCTTCACAGTGTTGGCCGAAGGCATTCCGGCGCTGGGCGAGGCGGCTGCGGCTTCTTCTATTAACTGCTGGAACTCGCCCGCGCGCATCACCCGAACACCGCAAACGCGCACGCGGTCTGTCAATTTTCGATCCGATGTGACGACGGTCAGATTCTTCTTGTTACGCTCGGCTTCGACCAATTGCACGATTCGCGTGTCGGCGTCCGAACCCTGCCGCGCATAAAAGACCTTCACGCCGCGATAGCTTGCGCCGTCCGGGAAGCTTGCATCCGGCGCGCCGTCGAAGACCACCGTCAACCGCAGCTTTTTGGATTTGGCCAGCGCGGCCAGGTCTTGCAAAAACTGGCGGCGCGCACCCGGCTTGTCGTGAAACCAGTCTTCATAGCCTTTGGCGCGGCGGCCGATCACATTGTTGCCGTCAATTAAATACATC
>CAZRXE010000190.1:0-4562 GCA_964603695.1 uncultured Heliomicrobium sp. | reverse complement strand
CAGGTGATGAATGCGCCCTTCACCGTTGGGCTGTCGGCGTCGGGCGAATTGAACATTTTCACCACTACTGAGCTTGACGCCGTAATTGAGGTGCTGGGCTATTACTCAACCGAGGTCAATGACGCCAACGGTACGGGCCTGCTGTTTCATCCGCTCACCAGCCCGGTGCGGTTGCTGGAAACGCGCGTCGGGTTCACGGGTTGTTACGCTCCGGGGGCACCGTTTGCGACCGGCTCGACGCGGCAGCAGCAAGCGCGCGGCGCGTGCGGCGGGCAGACGATTGCAAACAATGCATTGGCCATTGTTGGCAACGCGACAGTGGTGAACAACCAAGCGGGCTATTTGACCTTTTGGCCGAACGGGGTGGTGCAACCGTTGGTGGCGTCGTCGAACTTCGCGGCGGGGCAGGTCTTAAACCGTCACTTCACAGTCGGGCTGGGCGCGACGGGGATGTTCAACATCTTCGCGTCGGGGCAAACGGATTTGATCGTGGACGTGTCGGGATTTTTCGCACCTTAAAAACTTGCGGTCAGGGAAAATGTGCGGCGGCAGGTTATCGTCAAACGATACCTGCCGCGTTTTCGTTTCAGCGGAAACGAATCGAGAGCGGTTTCAAAACATCGTTTTGGCGCGGCACGGTTGGCTTGACAGATTTCCGGTCGCAATCACAGAATCGCCCGCCCGCGATGGTTCGCGTCGCGACTACTAATCCAGCAATCATTGATCGAATATGCCGACACCGCCGTCCAATGAAATCACTCCGCTGCTGCTCCGATGGAGTCAGGGCGATGAAGCCGCTCTCAGCTTGCTGCTGCCCGTCGTTTATCAGGAACTTCATCGGCTGGCGCAAAGCTATCTGCGCCGCGAACGCGCCGAACACACCTTGCAACCGACCGCGCTCATCAACGAAGCCTATTTGCGATTGATCAAACAGGACGTTCCCGAATGGCAAAGCCGTAGTCATTTTTTCGGCGTGGCCGCGCGGCTGATGCGGCAGATTCTGGTTGAACATGCACGTGGACATGCGGCTGACAAACGCGGCGGCGGCGCGGCAGAATTGCCACTGGACGAAGTTTGGTTCTATTCCAATGAAAAAGCGTCGGAATTGGTGGCGCTCGATGACGCCTTGAATGCGCTGGCGAAATTCGACGAACGCAAGGTGCGGATCATCGAAATGCGCTATTTCGGCGGCTTGAGTCTGGAAGAAACCGCCGCCGCGCTTAATCTTTCCATCGCCACTATTACTCACGAAACGCGATTGGCGCGCGCCTGGCTCCATCGGGAAATGAACCGCGCCTGATGCAACGGAGATTGACGGCATGACTCCTGAACGCTGGCGTCGCATTGATGAATTGTTCCGCACCGTCGCGGAGCAGCCAACCGCCGAGCGCGGAGAGTATTTGACGCGCGTTTGTGGCGATGACGCGGACTTGCGCCGCGAAGTACTGGAACTGCTGGCCCACGATCCGCCCGACTCCTTTCTGCACGATCCCATTAAACAAGCGACACTGGCCGTCACAAATGAAGCCGCAGACGAATTGCTAGGCCGACACATCGGTCCTTATCGGTTGACCCGCTTGATAGGGCGCGGGGGAATGGGCGCGGTCTATGAAGCCGTCCGCGACGACGATCAGTTTCAGCAGCGCGTCGCGCTCAAACTCATCAAGCGCGGGATGGATTCGGATTTCGTGCGCGAACGTTTTTTGCGCGAGCGGCAGATTCTGGCCGGACTTGAACATCCACACATCGCGCGATTATTCGACGGCGGCGCGACGGCGGAAGGACTGCCTTATTTCGTGATGGAATTCGTTGAAGGCGAACCGATCACGGATTACTGTTGTCGGCTTTCACTGGACGAGAAGCTGAAACTTTTCCGCGATGTTTGCGCCGCCGTGCAGCACGCTCATCAAAAGCTGGTGGTTCATCGCGACCTCAAACCAAGCAACATCATGGTCACTGCCGAAGGCACGCCGAAGCTGCTGGACTTCGGCATCGCCAAACTGCTTTCGCCCGATCCGGGCGAGGCCGTCACGCGGACGGAAACGGCGGTGCGACTGATGACGCCGGATTACGCCAGTCCCGAACAAGTGCGCGGCGAAACCATCACGACGTCTTCAGATGTGTATTCGCTCGGCATAGTGCTTTATGAGTTGCTGACCGGGCGGCGGCCTTATCAATTCGACACTTACGCGCCGCAGGCCATCGAGCGCGTTGTGTGTGACACAGTGGCACCGCCTCCGAGCGAGGCCGCGCGAACCGGTGCAGCGACGACACCGGCGCGACAATTGGAAGGCGATCTGGACAACATAGTGATGATGGCGCTGCGTAAGGAACCGGAGCGGCGCTACCGTTCAGTCGAACAGTTCTCCGAAGATCTGCAGCGTTATTTATCCGGCTTGCCTGTCACCGCGCGCGCAGACACTTTCGGCTATCGGACAAGCAAATTCGTGCGGCGCAATCGTGTCGCTGTGCTGGCCGCTGCGCTGGTGTTGCTGAGTTTGCTTGGCGGCATCGCGGTCGCCACGCGCTCTGCGCGGCAGGCCAGCATCGAACGTGAACGCGCCGAACGCCGTTTTGCCCAGGTGCGCAAACTTTCAAACACCTTCCTGTTCGGTTTTCACGACAAGATTCAAAACGTGCCCGGTACGATTGAAGCGCGCGAGATGGTGGCCCAAACGGCGCTCGAATATCTGGACAGCCTGTCACAGGAAGCAACCGGCGATGCGCAATTGGAATGGGAACTGGCGGTGGCTTATCAAAAAGTCGGCGACGTGCAGGGCGATCCCTGGGCGGAAAACATCGGCAAATCGCTGGACGCGATGCGGAGTTATCAAAAAAGCCTGGCGCTGGCCGAACGGCTCAATCGCTTCGGCAGTCACGATCTGAAGATGGCGCGGCTGTTGGCGCAGGATTATTTCAAGGTAGGCATCTTGCAGGCGGAGTCCGGCGGACTGGCGGCGGCGCACGACGTGCTGCGCCGGGCAGTGGCCGCCGCCGAAACGCTGGAAGAACAAACCCACGAAAAGCAGGATCTGGTGTTTCTGCAAAACTGCCATATTCGTTTAGGCAACAGCTATCTAGATATGGGCGACCCGCGCCGCGCGCTCGAACACCATCGCCATCAGACGCGTTTGGCCGAACGCCGCGCGCGTGAATTCCCGGAGGAAATAGCGCAATTCGCACTGGCACTGGCTTATTCATTCGGCCCCGAAGCGATGATCTCGCTGGGCCAGGTGAACGAAGCGCGCGCGCAATATGAACAGTCGCTGGCGCTGCTGGATGCGCTGTTGGTGAAGAAGCCGACGGAGCCGCGTTACCAGCGCGCGCGGATGATTGACTTGATCTGGCTGGGCAATCTGGCGGGCAATCCGCGCTTCATCAATCAGGGCGATGCGGCAACGGCTTTGCGGCATTACCGCCAGGCGCTGGGGATTGCCGAACAACTGGCCGCACTCAACGCCAGGAACGCCCGCGCGCAACAGGATTTGGCGGGCGGGCATCGGTTGATGGCCGAGGTTCTGTTGTTGGGGCAACCAGCGGAAATCAAGCAAGCCGTCGAACATTTCCAACAGGCGCTCGGCATCGTCCGCGCCTTGTCCGCAGGCGCGACCAAAGACACGCAGTCGCTGCGCCGCGAAGCGCAATACCTCAAGGGATTGGGCGACGCGCTCAATCGTTTGGGCGACCGCGCCAACGCGCTGCAAAACCTGCAACAGGCTTTGCAAATTTGGCGAGAGTTGTTCAAGCAGGATGGAGCCGACCTGCGGACTCGTGCCGAACTGCACACCAATCTGCTGGCGTTGGCTGATCTGACTTTGCTGACAGGCGAGCACAACAGCGCGCTCAAACTTTACAACGAAGCGATGACTCTGGCTCAAACGCCGCCGCTCGAACAATCCTCCGATCTTTATGTGCGTTGGCGATTGGCCGATTCCTACGCCGGGCTGAGTCATTGGCACGCCGCCCGCGCCGCTGCTTCGTCCGCCGTCGAAGCTACGGAACATCGGCGCGAAGCCTGCCGGTTCGCGCAACAGTCGCTCGGTCTTTGGGACGCCTGGAGCCGGTACGCACCTTCCGCCAATTTCGATCAGCGCCGGCGCGAACAAGCCGCACGCGACCTAGCCGCCTGTGACGCCGCTTCCAATCAGCGCCGCGACCGTTAAGCAGCGGCGCTGATTCACCTGCCTGAAATCCGTCCGAAAAAAAATCTTTTCCTGGCTGGCAATTCAGTTTCTTTTTTTCGCATTAGTTGATGAACAGTGAAAAGCACTGTTCGCCGAAAACAAGGAAGTCATTCAGGCCGTCATCAACGACGTTCTGAAACAATGAATACGTGGACAGGTTTGAGCCTGTCCCACATTTTCCAGGGAGATCAGTCATGTTCAGTATGAAAATCAAAGGCATCATCGGCGCTGTCGCGTTGCTTATTGTCGCGGGAATGGCGTCAATTTCGCTCGCTCAGACGGCTGCCGGTGCTAGTCAACCGGAATTGCCGGCGGGCATTTGCGACAGCATACAGACCCCGGCCGGGCATTCAGTTTCTTATCACACGTATGCGCGAG
>CAZRXE010000189.1:0-3371 GCA_964603695.1 uncultured Heliomicrobium sp. | reverse complement strand
AGCCAGTCCTGCGGTGGATCGCGATGACGGTAGCATTTATGTCACGCTGTCCGGTACGCGCGGCCAGAAAGTGCCGGTTTCGATTTATAAAATCTCGCCGGATGATTCCGTCTCGCCTTTTGTTTCCGACATCGTCAACCCAACCGGACTGGCTTTCAACCGCGATGGCGTGCTTTATGTGACCAGCCGTTATGACGGGACGCTTTACCGGGTCTCGCCGTTCAAAGAAGCAGAGACGGTGGCTTCGGATTTGGGAGTGGCGACGGGCGTAGCCTTCGACCGGCGCGGAGAAATTTATGTCGGCGACCGTAGCGGAACAATCTTTCGTGTGAATGAACTCGGCGAATCGCGTCCGTTCGCTTCGCTGGATCCAAGCGTGGCGGCGTTTCATCTGGCGTTTGGACCGGACGGCGATTTGTACGTCAGCGGGCCGACAGTGTCTTCATTTGAAAGTATCATGCGCGTGGACGCGATGGGCGAGGTGACTAGGTTTTATACCGGTCTGGGGCGTCCGCAAGGATTGGCTTTTGATCGGGAAGGAAATTTATACGTCGCCGCTTCTTTGCATGGACATCGCGGCATAGTGCGGATCACGCCCGATGGAAAGAACGCCGAAATCGTCCTTTCCGGCGCATCGCTGGTCGGTCTGGCGTTTGACGACGGCGGCAATATGATTGTCGCAGGCACACAAAAAGTTTACCGCGTGCCGATGGGCATCCACGGATATTCGGTCTTTTGAAACAGTATTTTGACTGGAGTCCGCAGGGGCGAAAAAAGGTCTTCAATCCGGCAATCGGCTTAAGCTAAGATGCTAACAGCCCTCGCGACTCGAATAGGAAGCTGACAAATGGTGCAAGCGGGAATCTCTCAAGCAGTCTTAACTCACATCTCGGCAACGTCTGAATCCAATCTCCCGAATCAACTCACTTTAAGCAAAGAGCAAAACTTGCGGCAGTTGCTGCGGCGGATGGGTTCGCTCATCGTCGCGTATTCGGGCGGCGTTGACAGTGCCTATTTGGCATACGTTGCGGCGAGCGAATTGGGAGAACGCGCGCTGGCCGTGACCGGCGAAAGCCCCAGCTACCCGGACTTTCAACGGCAGGACGCTTTGGCCGTGGTTGAACGATTCGACATCCAGCACCAATTTATCAACACCGAAGAGATTGACGACCCGAACTATCAGGCCAATCCGGCCAATCGCTGTTATTTCTGCAAACACGAACTGTTCACCAAGCTTTCGGCACTGGCCGCCGTGCAAGGTTTCGCCTATGTCTGCGACGGGAACAACGCCGATGACGTTGGCGATTACCGCCCCGGACGCCGCGCCGCCGAAGAACTGAACGTGCGCAGTCCGTTGATCGAAGCCGGACTGACCAAAACGGAAATTCGCCAACTCTCCGAACGCGCGGGGCTGCCGGTGTGGGATCGTCCCGCATCGGCTTGTTTGTCGTCGCGGATTCCTTATGGAATGCCGGTGACGATTGAAAAGCTGTCGGTCATCGAACGCGGGGAATCGAAACTGCGCGCGCTTGGCTTTCAGCAAATGCGCGTGCGCCATCACGGCGATGTCGCACGAATCGAAATCGCGCCGGAAGAAATGCCGCGCGCGTTAAACGTCGAAATGGCTCAGCGCATCGCGGCGGCCTTCAAACAACTGGGTTTCTAGTTCGTCACGCTTGATCTGGAAGGTTATCGTACAGGCGCGCTGAACGAATCATTGAAAAACTAAACCTAAAAAAACAGGGCGGGGATTCACGAATCACCCGCCCGATTTAGTTTCAAGAACACCACGCCGGTACAGTTTTGAACACTGAATCGCGCCGCCATAGTAGAGGGGGTTTGATATGGCAGCACTTGTAGACGATGTAAGAGTTATCAGGGAAGAAAATCCTTTTGAATCCATGATGTCGCGCTTTGACCACGCGGCGCAGTTGCTGCAATTGGATCCTGACCTGTACAAAGTCCTTCGCGTACCCAACCGGGAAATTACTACTTACATTCCTGTTTTTATGGACGACGGCCACATTGAAGTTTTCACTGGCTATCGCGTGCAACATAACTTCGCGCGCGGCCCGGCCAAAGGCGGCATACGTTATGCGCCGGACGTGATGCTTGACGAAGTTCGCGCACTGGCTGCCTGGATGACCTGGAAATGCGCAGTGGTCAACATTCCTTTCGGCGGCGCTAAAGGCGGCATCATTTGCGATCCATCGCAAATGTCGCAAAGCGAACTGGAGCGCATGACGCGCCGCTACACAGCCGAATTAATTGATTTCATCGGCCCTGAACGCGACGTTCCCGCGCCCGACATGAACACCAACGAACAGACGATGGCCTGGATCATGGACACCTACTCCATGCACGCACGGCACACCGAAACCGCCGTCGTTACTGGCAAACCTGTTGATCTGTCCGGTTCGCGCGGTCGCCGCGAAGCCACCGGACGCGGATTGCTTTTCGTGGTTGATGAAGCCGTCAAAAAACTGAAGATGAAACCGGAAGAAACGCGCGTGGTCGTGCAAGGCTCCGGCAACGTCGGCGGCATCGCCGCCCGATTGATGTTCGAGACGGGCTACAAGATCGTCGCCATCTCCGACATTCACGGCGGAATTCACAACCAGATGGGACTGGATATTCCCAACGTTCTGGCTTATCTGGCCAAACACAAAACGCTGGAAAAGTACCCCGAAGCCGAGCCTGTCTCGAATCACGAACTGCTGGAACTCGATTGCGAGGTGCTGCTGCCCGCGGCGACCGAAAATCAAATCACCAGCAACAATGCTTCCCGCATCAAGTGCAAAATCCTGGCTGAAGGCGCGAACGGTCCGACGACCGCAGCCGCTGACGACATTTTGGAACGTAATGGCGTGTTCGTCATCCCTGATATTCTGGCTAATGCAGGCGGCGTTACCTGTAGTTACTTTGAATGGGTGCAGGACAGAATGGGTTACTTCTGGAAGGAAGATGTCGTTAATGAACGGCTGCAAGACATCATGGTGGCCAGTTTCCAGGATGTTAGCAAATACGCTGAAACGCATGGTGTCAATAACCGCATCGCGGCTTACATGCTGGCTATTGATCGTGTGGCTTACATTACGCGCGTACGCGGAATTTATGCTTAAACACTGGTGGTTGACGGCTACTGGTTTGCGTCCGAACCATGCCGATAAAGACGACGATTGGCCGACTATCAATCGCTGGTCATCAACCACTCAACTCCCCATAAGTCTTTGTGAAGATAATGAGATTGCGATTGACACTTCCAAACTCATCGTATAGATTCTGGCGCGAAGTTCTATCCAGTCTTCATTTACTCTTTAAGTAGTTCAGCCCATCGCATTTGCACTTTTTGCGAGCGGGTTTTTCCCCCG
>CAZRXE010000188.1:0-2951 GCA_964603695.1 uncultured Heliomicrobium sp. | reverse complement strand
CTCCAGATTCAACGGCACGCCCAAGCCTTCTCGACTGACGGCGTTCAGCAGCGTCGCCGTCACGTCCAGATTCAGCGCGTCGCCGAATTCATACTGTTTGGAAGATTCGTAAGCTTCGACGCCGGTCGAAAGGTATTTGGTGTCGTGGCGACCGAGCGCGGATTTGCCGACGCTCGACATCAAATTCTTCAGCGTTTTGTAGCCGAGGAAATCAATGCCTTTGTCGGTGACTTCAAACTTGATGTTCGGCTTTTTGAATTCGTCCGTCTTGCCCTGGCCTTGCTGTTGTCGTTGCGCGCGCTCAGCTTCGCCGTCTTCGCCGAACAGGCCGTCCATTGCTTCCTGATCGCCTTGCAGGCTTAAGTAACCTTCTTGAATCAGCCGTTGAATCAGCTTGTTAATCAGTTCGTCCAGCCGTTGATCGCGCGCGTTGCCGTCCTCGTCGAAAAGCTGCTCGTATTGTTCCTGATCCAGCAAGCCGGAATCGCGCAAGGCCTGTTTGATGGCCTGTCGCAACTGTTCCAGCGCGTCTTCGGGATCGAAGTCATCGAAATCGTCCCGGTCCCAGCCGCGTTGCCGACGATTGCGGAACTGGTCTTCAAATCCGCTTTTCAATAGATGATCGGAAAGGGCTTCCATCAATTCTTCCAAACTGATGTCGTCCCAGCTTTGGCCTGTCCATTTTGAATATTTGGTGAAACGCATGGTTAATTCACTCTCCCGCCGCTCCAATCATCGAAGGTTTGTCGGCGGTTTGGTTTTTCGGGCGTGCCCTGGCTGTAACTGGCTTTGCCTTTTTCTTCGTTGCGGGCGAGTTTCTTTTGCGAATGCAATCCTTCCAAAATCAGTTCGCAAGCGGCGATCAAGGAGCCAGGTTGTTCGTCTTCAATCTTGCCGCACTGCGCGGCGTCGAGCAGCCCTTTGACTTTGCGCAGTTGATTCAAGGCTTCTTCGGCGGTCATTTCGTCGCTCAAGGTCAGCGTTTTGCCGTGATTGAAATGATCCATCACCTGACGGAAATCTATGCCGCTGTAACGTTCGGTGAAGACTTCGCCGCAGGCTTTGCGGATCAAATCCTTGGCGATACGTTCCGCGCCGACTTGTTCGCCTTCGTATTCCAATTCCAATTTGCCCGTGATGGCGGGCAGCGCGGCGTAAACGTCGCTGACGCGCGGCGCGGTGGAGGTTTCGCCGTTTTGCAGCGCGCGGCGTTCAGCGTTGGAGACGACGCTTTCCAGCACCGAAATCGGCAATCGCTGGCTGACGCCGGAACGCGAGTCAATGCGTTTGTCCTGGCGGGCGAGGAAGGCGATTTGTTCGACGACTTCAAAAATCGC
This sequence comes from uncultured Heliomicrobium sp., assembly GCA_964603695.1. GTDB lineage: Bacteria > Acidobacteriota > Blastocatellia > RBC074 > RBC074 > RBC074. The sequence continues at coordinate 1,614 of CAZRXE010000188.1, read as the reverse complement.
TTCGGGAATGCGCACCGTCAGCGCGTCGTCGCTGAATTCGTTTTCGTAGCGTTCGGTCCAGGCTTCCTGTTTGGTGATGGCAATGCCCAGGTCGAGCGAGGCCGGATAATGCGTTTGGATTTCCGCGCCGATGCGGTCTTTGAGTGGCGTGATGATTTTGCCGCGCGCCGTGTAATCTTCGGGGTTGGCGGAAAAAACCAGCAGCACATCCAACGGCAAACGAATCGGGTAGCCTTTGATCTGCACATCGCCTTCCTGAAGGATGTTGAACAAACCGACCTGAATCTTTCCGGCCAAATCCGGCAGTTCGTTGATGGCGAAAATGCCGCGATTGGCGCGCGGCAGCAGGCCGTAATGAATCGTCAGTTCGTCCGAAAGCAGATGGCCGCCGCGCGCGGCTTTGATCGGGTCAACGTCGCCGATGATGTCGGCGATGGAAACATCCGGCGTGGCCAGTTTTTCGATGTAACGCGCATCGCGTTCGACCCAGGCAATCGGTGCGGCGTCGCCTTCCGCCGCAATCAACTGTCTGCCGTAGGCGCTCAAGGGCGCAATCGGATCATCGTTGATTTCCGAACCCGCCAGCACAGGCAGTTCGGGATCGAGCAAGCCTGTCAGTTCGCGCAAGATGCGGCTTTTGGCCTGTCCGCGCAGCCCCAGCAGGATGATGTTTTGTTGCGCGAGCAGCGCGTTGACGATTTGCGGAATGACAGTGTCTTCGTAGCCGATGACGCCCGGAAAGAGCGGTTCGTTCAGCCGCAACCGCTTGATCAGATTTTGACGGATTTCGGTTTTCACGGAACGGCTGCGATAGCCGGAAGCTTTCAATTCACCTAGCGTTTGCGGTTTGAGCATGGAAAGGAAGACCTCGCTTGATGTTGATCGAACGTTGAATCGGGATTTGGGTGCGGTGAATGATTCGCGGCAACTTTAGCTTTCGTTTGCCGACCAGCGCAAGCCGGACAAATGGAAAGGGCTGCCAACAGACAGCCCTTGAATCCGACAAGCGAAATTCTCTTTTGATTAACGGTTGCGATTCTTAATCAGGTGATACATCGCGCCGCCGCCGCCGCCGATCAACGCCCCCACGCCGGCGCCTTTACCGCCGCCTACCGCAGCGCCAATGCCCGCACCGATGGCCGCCGGAGCCGCAATCGTCAACGCGGTTTTCAGCTTCGATCCGCTTTTGCGCTGCGCCGGAGCCGAAGACCGATAAGTTACCTGCTGTGTCGCGCGCGAAGTCGCCGGAGCGACATTGTTAGCCTTCAGGCGCGATTGATAAGAATCCGCGTAGCCTTGCTTGAATCCTTCGTCGTAACCGACCACATTCGATGCCACGGGAGTAGGCGTTTCGCCCGTTCGCGCAGAATTGAATCCATCGGCATAGCCTGCTTTGAAGTCTTGTAGGTAAAATTGTGATCCAGGACCTCTATCGTTTGAATTGTTCGGCGCAGTGTTTGGGGTGGATGTATTCAGCGCCGTTGTCGTGCTTTCTTCGGCAGAAATTTTGGCAGGGGAATCCGTCAGTCGTCCGAACGCGAAACCGGAAAGCAACAAGGCGCAAACAATTGCAATAGCGAAAACTCGTTGTTTAACTGTCATTGTCTTTGACCT
>CAZRXE010000187.1:0-3293 GCA_964603695.1 uncultured Heliomicrobium sp. | reverse complement strand
AGCAGAGAGATTGCGCGTCTTTTGCCCCGGCTCATTGAGCGGATAAGCAAGGCGGGATTTATTGCCACGTATCACATTTGCACTTGTGTTCAAGTGAACCGGCGAAAGGCCGTTGGCGGGCGGAGGCGGAACAAAGCTGGTATCCGGAATCAAAAACCTGCTGTTCACAAAACCTTCCACGTTGATGCCGTCAATAACGGTTGAAACCTTCCACCAACCGGGAACCGTCGCTTCGGATTTCTTCGTCACCGAATATCCCATCGGCAGCACAGCAATTTTGGTGTTTTCTCTGACCACAGGTTCCGATCTGAGAAACAGCCCTTGCGAAGCCTGATCGCCGACTCTGAATTTTTGTTCTGCCATAAGTTTCTTACCTCCTTGAGTGTTAAGCACTGGTTGACTTCATACGACTTCGCCTACTAGAGGAAAACAGCGCGCAAAGATGTCGGAGTTTTTTTGGCTTTTTGCGGCAACCGAAAGTTATTTCTTTTGGACGCGGAAAAGAGCTTTGGCCAGCGTATCGGTTTCAGCGTTCGCTTTGATGCCGCGCAGGGTCAAAATGTATTCGCCGGAAGTCAGTTTGTCGTCAGAAACGGAAACAGTGAACAAGGAAGTGGATGCGCGGCGGCGCGGAATGACATTGGGTTGTTCGAGGATGGTTCTGCCGTCCGCAGTTTGCAGCACGGCTTGATAACGGGAGTAATTGCCGGAGGCCGGAGCGAATTGCAGGCGTACCTGTTTAATATCGGACGACAATTTCAGTGTCGGCGTGGCGCTTCCCGGCGCTCCGCTCATCACCTGACTTGTAGGCAGTTGCAAGGTGACGACGCCAGCAAGGTCTTCGGGCGAGGGAGTAGGCTGGCCAGGGACGGGTTGATTTTGCAAACGTCCAACTTCAGCGGAAAGTCGTTCGTTCTGTTGTTGCAGTTCGTTGAGTCGTTGTTCGCCGCGAATGCGGTCGGCGCGTTGTTCCTTCAATTCATTTTGCAAGCGGGCGGTTTTGTACAACAGCCAGCCGCCGCCAAGTCCCATCAATAGAATTGTTGCCAGCGCGGGAACAGGAAAATGCGAAAACAGCTTTCGCCAAAAAGTTGGCGATGGAGCCTGCGGCAGATACTGTCTATTGGGCTGCGGTAAAGGAGCGGTGCGGGGAAGCGGCTCCAATTTCGACAGCAGGATTTTGGCCAACTGCACACGCTCGCTGCGCGCTGGATGAATCAGGTAATGGCACTCGAATTTGCCGCGCAGTTCGATGTTCAATTTGCCGCGCACGTAATCGTCAATCAGGTCGTCTTCGATTTCGGCCACGCGTGTGAAAAATGCCGGATCGTCGGCGCAGGCTTCCGCCAGCGAAGCTCGTGTTTCTTCGGTTAGTTCCCCCAGCAAATAGCCGGTGATTTCCACGTCTGTAAATTTCGTCGTCACGCTTGGTCTTTGTTTCGCCAGAATCAAAAAGCATCTGCTTTCAGTGGATAAAAGCGCCTGTTCATATCGCGGATTTTCCTTTTTGGCATTTGGTGATGCACTGTTCCAGCTTATGGCGAAGCCGCTGCGCACGGTTGGCCAATGCTTCGCGGCTCAGCCCCAACCGTTCAGCTATTTTTTGTCGGCGCTCAATTCTTGTTCTGCCGTCGTCCTGATAATACTCAAGGATGAAAGTGCGATTTTCGGCGGGCAGTTCCAACAAACAATCGTCCTGGCATTGCGCCAATTGTTCAATGAGTTCCGTCTCGCTTTTCCGCTTGTCCGGATGGTCGGTGGGCAATTCCTCTTGACGTGGCTTTTTGGAATCCTCGAAGCGCAGATTGATTGCAGTGCGGTAACAATAACCGCCGAGATTACCGATGGCTTCTCCTGCGGCCAATTTTTTGGCAACGCGATTGAAGACTTCGTCCACCAACTCGTCCGGAAACAAAGTGCCTTCCCAACTGAAGACGCGAATCAGCATCCGCCGCGTGTCTTCATACTTTTCGGCGGCGCGTTCGCGGTTGGTGTCAAAAGATTCCAGTAATTTATTGAAAGCGTCGCTGGTGAGTTCCCACGCCATACGATTGTCAATCGGTCATTGACTTGCAATTTGTTTCCATTCGCCTTGCAGAGTGAAGGCGCTCCAGAAATAAGGCGATTGCCATTGTTTGGTCTTCCACATTTCGATTTGCGCTGTGCGCAAGGCCGCCGCCGGCGAATCGCCACGCAGTATTCCACGATAAAACCGCTTCATCAATTGCGCGGTGGCCAGGTCTTCGACTTTCCACAAACTGGCCGCAATGCGCGGCACGCCTGCGTACATAAAACCGCGCGTCAAGCCCACCAGACCTTCGCCAAGCACGTCCTTGCCGAGCGCGGTTTGACAGGCGCTCAAAACCACCAGATCGGCATTGAGCTTCAGGTTATAAATTTCGTGCAATCGCAAAAAACCGTCTTGCGGTTGCCCGGTTTCATTAACCTGCGAAAGCGCCAGGCCGGACAGTTCTGGATGGCGCGCGTCCAGCAAACCGTGGGTGGCGAAATGGATCATGCGGTATTGCCGAAGTTCCGGGCTGAGCGCCAGTTCGCGGCCGGCTTTGAAATCCAGCGCCGTCAGCGATTGTTCGGGTGGAAACAAGGCCGAAATCTCCGTGGCCTGATCGCGGCTGCCCAACAATCTGGGCAAATCGGTTTCCGCACGGTTGACGACTCGCGACAACGCGGCCACAGCCAGTCCGGTAGGGGTTCGTTGTTGTGACGTAGCATTTTTGACGCGACTGTCCAGGGCGCTAAAAACCGGATCGGCCAAAACGGCGATGCCTTTGGGGGCAACGGCACGTCCGGAAAATTCGCGCCGCAACACGGCCAGCACTGAAGCCGAAGGCAAGTTGAGGATTTCGTGATTTACCGTCAGCGGAACAGGCAGGCGCTGAGAAGAGCGAACAATCGGCAAGGCTGAAAAGGGCACGTATTGCAGCGCACCCGACGCCACTATCAGCAAACGCTTTTCGCCGAGTTGCGCCGCGCACGGCTCAATCAACATACGGCTCAATGCTGCGGCGGCCGGCCAATAATTCTTTTCGGCATCGGCAATCAGTTTTTGATGTTGAGCGGCGGCCAGTCCTGGCTGCGGTTGGCGCGCGGTCAGCAAGTCGTAAACGCGGCGCGCGACAGCTTCGACAATCGCGCGTTTGGGAAGCTCATAACTTGCGATTGAATTTTTGCCGACCACCCACAAAAAGCCAGATTCATCGCCGAGCGCATATTCCAAAAGCAACGTGTCATCATCAAGCACCTGTTGCTGAATTTCGGCGACGGTCAACGGC
>CAZRXE010000186.1:0-2151 GCA_964603695.1 uncultured Heliomicrobium sp. | reverse complement strand
CCCGGCAATCGGATAAATGCTTTGCTGGTCGCCCACGTCGGCGACGATACTGAAGGCCGTGCCGCCGTTCCGTTTGATTTCAGCGACGGCTTCGTCAAGCTCCGCTTTGTGGCGCGCGACCAGCAAGACTTTTGCGCCTTTGGACGAAAGCTTCAGCGCCAGTGCGCGACCCAATCCACGGCTTCCGCCGGTAATCAACACTGCTTTTCCATTCAATTCCGACATTTCATTGTTCTCCTTTTCAATGTTTCGACGGCGCGCATCTTATGCACGGCTGGCTGATATGTCGTCGAAATTGACAATAAATTATCGGAATGCTAATTCGTTGGTATGGAAGACAAACTGGCTGAATACATCGCGCAGAACATCAAGCAATTGCGGCAAAGCCGGAATCTATCGCAGGAGCAGCTTTCGCGGCTGTCGGGCGTGCCGCGTCCAACGTGGTCGAATCTGGAATCGGGCGCGGCCAATCCGACGGTTTCGGTGCTGGCCAAAGTGGCCGCCGCGCTGCAAGTCCCGGTGGAAGAACTCATCAGCCCTCCCAAAGCGCAGGCCAAGCTTTATCCGGCGGATTCGATTCCCAAACAACGGCGCGGCGGCGTGATCGTCCGCAAATTGCTGCCGGATTATTTGCAGGGAATGGAACTCGACCGGATGGAATTGCCGCCCGGCGCGCAAATGACCGGCGTGCCGCATCGAATGGGAACGCGAGAATATCTGGCCTGCGAATCCGGGCAGGTGGAACTGGTCGTGTCGGGCGAAAAGTATTCGCTTTCGCCGGGCGACGTGGTGGTTTTTCGCGGCGATCAAAAACATTCCTATGCTAATCGCGGGGCGTCGGTGGCGGTGGCTTATAGCGCGATTGTGCTGGGGCCGGGACGGATCAGTTAGTTTTTGACGGAGGACTTATGACAACACGAATGCCGGCAATTTTCTTTGGGCACGGCAACCCGATGAATGCTTTGCGGCGAAATGTTTGGACGGAAAGCTGGGCTGAATTAGGCCGCAACGTTCCGCGCCCGAAAGCAGTGCTTTGCATTTCCGCGCATTGGTATTTGCCGGAAACGGCAGTGACGGCGATGGCGCGACCGCGCACCATTCACGATTTCGGCGGCTTTCCGCCGGAGTTGTTTCAATTCCAGTATCCGGCGCCTGGTGACGCCGCGCTGGCGCAACGCGTGCAAACCCTGCTTGCGCCGTTGCCGGTCAGGCTGGATGAAGAATGGGGACTCGATCACGGCGTTTGGTCGGTGTTGTGCCACGTCTTTCCGCAGGCGGATATTCCGGTGGTGCAACTCAGTTTGGATGCGCGGCAATCAGCGTCGTTTCACTATGAGCTTGGCAAACAGCTTGCGCCGTTGCGCGAAGAAGGCATCCTCATTGCCGGCAGCGGCAATTTGATTCACAACCTGCGCGCTTACGCCTGGGGACAGCCGCAAGTCGAAGCCTACGATTGGGCGGCGCGCTTTGAAGCGCGGGCGCGGGACTTGATGCTTGCGGGAGACGATGCATCGCTGGTGGCTTATGAAAGCTTGGGACACGATGCCCGATTGTCGGTTCCGACGCCGGAGCATTATTTGCCGCTGTTGTATGTGTTGGCGCTGCGCCGTCCCGATGAGGCCGTCAGCTTTCCGGTTGCCGGCACGGACGGCGGTTCCATTTCAATGCTGACGGTGCGTGTCGGCTGAGCTTCCGGCGAAAACATCGCCGGTTGATTTTTCGATGCTGTAACCGTTGTCGCTCACGCTCGCGCGTTGCGTTTCTTTGTGTTGAAATGCCTGCAATCAAATTCAACGCAGGACTTGGAGGAACAATGAACGTTACGCACTTAAACGAAGACGGCACGCCGAAGTACACCAATCGGCTGATTCACGAAACCAGCCCGTATCTGTTGCAACACGCGCACAACCCCGTGGATTGGCACGCCTGGGGCGAAGACGCTCTCGAACGCGCCCGCCGAGAAGACAAACCGATTCTGCTGTCCATAGGCTACAGCGCCTGCCATTGGTGTCACGTGATGGAAAAGGAATCCTTCGAACACGAAGCCATCGCGCGATTGATGAACGATAACTTCATCAACATCAAAGTAGACCGCGAAGAGCGCCCCGACCTCGACACGATTTATATGAACGCCGTGCAGATGATGACCGG
>CAZRXE010000185.1:0-2726 GCA_964603695.1 uncultured Heliomicrobium sp. | reverse complement strand
TCACGGTTTTTTCATCGCTCAGGCGTTGCGAAACATCGTCGTCTTCAACGCGAAACCTGATTTGATAACTGCCGGTTTGCGTGCCGGCAGGCGTCCAGTTGAATTGGCAGGTGTTGCCCGTTTGCGGGCAACTGGCACCAGCGGGCAGATTGGAAGCGGTGATTTTCAAATTGACGCTGTCCGGGTCGCTGGCCGAAACGGTGAACCGTGACGGCTCTCCCGGATTGACGCTTTGCGCACCGGTGGGCACTGTCAGCGAAGGCGGATCGTTGACTGCGCGAATGAGAATCGCCACCGTCGCTTCATCGCTGCGGTCGAATCCGTTGCTGACGTAAAACGTGAAGCGATCCGTGCCGTTGTAATTCAGGTTCGGTTTGTATGTGCGCGCCGAACCGCTGCCTTCCAGAGTGCCGTAGGCCGGGTTGCTGACTATGACGAAGCTCAGCGGTTTGCCTTCGGGATCGTTGCCCGCCAGCGTCAGATTGAGTGGCTGATCTTCGTCCGTGGAAACATTGGCCGCCCTGGCCGTCAACGGCACGCGAACGATCAAGCGGATGTCGTAATTCTGCTCCTTCAAATTGTCTCGCACCGTCAGCCTCAAATTGATTTCGCCCACATCGCTGAGCGAAGGCATCAGCCGCAACGAATAAAGGTTTTCGGACAATTTGCTGATCTGCGCAATGCGCGGGTTGTTGATGCTGACAGTAATCGGCTGACCTTCGGGGTCGCCCGCGCTGAAGGTCACGGCCAGTTCGCGCCCGGCGGTCAGATTGATGACGCTGGGAACCAACGCGAAAGGCGCGCGGTTGGTGGCTTCGGTTTCCAGCCGGATTTCGCCCAAGCCCGTCAGCCCGTTGACCACCGCGTCAACGAACGCGCCCTGCTGCCGATAAACGCGACCATCGGGGCGAATCCAACTGACTTCAGCGGAGATTTTGTCACCGGCATTGGCCAGAATGCCGCGCACCACGAATCCACCGTTGCCATCGGTAATCGCCTCCTGACCGCGTATGCGAATGACAGCGCCGCGAACCGGCGGTTTGTCCGCAACATCGCTGACGTCTTCGACCACGCGCCCGACGGCGGCGGTCGTCGGGCGCGGCGCGGCGACAAAGTAATAACTGGTTTCTGTGATGGCGTTATCGGCGGTTTCGATGGTGTCGGCGTTGACCGTGACGGGCAAGGTGGTTTGAACCCACTCACCACGGCGGCAGGCCGGCGTGCCGATAGTGGCGTCGGCGCAACGCGCGACCTCGTATTTGTAAAGCGTCGCGGGCGTTCCCGGCGGCAAGCGATCCGAATTCGGAAAACTCAGCCTGCCGCCCGGATTCAACTTGACGCCGAAATTGGCGATTTGCGCGATGGAGGAGCTGAAAACATTATCCGGCAGCCTGACCGGCGTCAGGCCGTTTTCTACAGCGTTCAAAACCAGCGTGCCGTTCGCTCGCCCGTCTGGAAAGGTGGCGCGGGTTCCGGCGGCGATGTTGAAACGAATCTCTCCCGTCGTCTGATCGGGCGCGCCGGCAACCAGCGCCGTCAGTGTCAATGGAGAATCGTCCGTCAGATTGCCTGTGCTGCTGACAGGAGTTTGCACGCCGCTTTTTTGTTGCAGGTAAACGGGGCTTTCAATCGTGTTGTCGCTGTTTTCCGCGATGCGGATTTTGACCGGCGGGTCAGGGTAAGCCAGCGTGAAACCCACGCTGGAACCGTCCACTTCCACCCATTCCACGGTGGACGCCGGAACGTCAGCCAAAATGAACACGCCTTCGTCATTGGTGAAAGCGGTCTTGCCGTTGCGCAACAGCGAGACTTTGACGCCGCGAATCGGCTGATTGCGCGTGTCTTTGACCGAACCGCTGACGGAGGTTTTCATCCGCAAAGGCGCTGCGCTGCGGCCTTCGCCGCGCGGCGTAATGACGCTGATGACCGCGCTCGTCGAACCGAACGGCACACGCACCAGCAAGCGCCCCGGCGAAGCGTCCTCGACCAAAGCCTCGATGTTGCCGACACGCACTGTGTTCTCTTTGGCAATGGCTGAAAACCCCTGACCCAGAATTTCGATTCGATCCCGCACCAACGCGCCCGCTTCGCCGCTCAGAATATTGACGCGCTCAATGACCGGCGGCGAATTGTTCGGCGGGCCGGCGATTTCGATTTCCGTTTGATTGGAAGTCCTGCTGGAAACTGGATTCAGCACGGCGAACGACAAATTCACCCGGCCACGTTTGACCAGCGAACGCGGCAACAACAAATTGATTTGCTCCACGCCGATGAAATCCGACGCGCCCACATACAAGGGTTGCAACGCCAACCCGCCCAACAGCGCACGAACGTTCTCCGCTCCACCGTTCTGCGGATCGCCGTCCGTGCTAGGAACGGCTTTCAGTCCGCTGGCGTAAAGCACCACCGCCACCGCATCTGTTTCCGGCCCCAGATCAATCGGCTTTGGTTGAAAGCTTCCCGCCACCGGCTGCGCCAGGTCTTCATAGAGCGGCAGACCGTTCCTGACTCTCAGCACCGTTCCCGCCGGCACGCCCAAGCCGGAGCCGTTCGCGGTGAACACCGCCGGAGCCGTTGCGCTGACGGAGATGTCTCCCATCGAAATCAATCCATTGCCCACGCGAACCAGAATGCGCCCTGTTCCTGGCTGCGTGCCTCTGGGAACGAGAAAGTTGATCTGACCGGGAGAAACAAAAAAGAGCGGTGCGAAACGATCCGCACCGGCA
>CAZRXE010000184.1:0-10255 GCA_964603695.1 uncultured Heliomicrobium sp. | reverse complement strand
CTTAAAGGTTTGGCCTCGTCGCCGTAAGTGAATCGAAGCCCTGTCAGCCGCTCGATTTCGCCGATTTTGACCTGATAGTGTTGATAAGGGCCGAAAGGATCGGTGATGGCCTCAATTCCAAACCGCGCAATGACGTCGTCCTGGCTGGCAATGTAAGCAGTCGCAAACAGGTCGCCATTTGATTTCAGCGCGGCGACGACCTTCCAGTATTGCAATGGATATTGAACGCCTTTGTACTCAGGATCGCCCGGATCCAGCACGGGGCCTGTAATCACTTGCGCGTCGAAGTTTCCTTCCAAAATGCTCGTCTCCAAAATGTACCTTTCGATGCCCTGCCAGATTTCCCTGTTTTGATTGAATCTCTCGTGCTGCGGCGTGCAGTTAGTCCAATGACAGGTGTCGCCGGCGGATTGAAGTGCGTCTTTCGGAGTCTTGCCGAATTCGAGGTCTTCGCGCCGCGTCAGATGTCCCCGGTCGAACTTGTTGTTCGCGTAATACCAGTTTTGGATTTGGTATTCCCCCTTGATGCGCGGATCAACGCGCCATACATCGGCGGGGCGGCTCATTTCGTAACGTTCGGCAAACCGCAGATTGGCGGCACTGTAAATCGCGAACTTGCGTTTAGCGTGCATCACCACGCTGTAGTTGTTGTAATGCAGTATGTATTCTTCCGGCGCAGCAATCAGCCGCACGGCTTCGGTTTCCAGCGCATCCGTCAGTGTTGGGAAATTGACCTTTTGCGCGCCCGCTCCGAGGAACTCCGGATTGTAGCCCTGGCGCTTGCTGTAATCCGAATCGAACGGCGCATCAAACCTGGGCGCACGGGCAGCGTCATTGCGTTCCAGAATGAATCCTGCCGATTCGCGTGCCGTCCGCGCCACCGAAGCGCCCACCGTTGAAACGACTCCAGCCGCGTCAATATTGAGAGTGACTTCCACCGGGACTGTGATTGTTTGCGTGTTGCTCATAACGTTGATCTCCGTTTTTACTGAAGGTTGAACCGTGATTGTTTTGTTTCCGGCGCAAGCTCTGCGCGCTTCTCCAATGCGCGCGCTGGCCGGAGTCGCCGCGAACAAAGGTTGCAGTAAGGGATGGTCTGGAAGCGCCTGTTTCAGCGTTTGCGCAATGCGACTGGCGCGAATGCCTTCGTTGGCGATCCATTTAATGTCGCGCTCATTCATTGTGGCTGGATCGAAATCGCGCCCATCCACAGTTTGAATGACGCCGTTCCGCCTTTCCGGCACGCCGCTGTGATGCAGCGCCACCACATACCAGTCATTGTCGAAAACCGGCGACCCGGAAGAGCCTGGAAGCGTGTCGGTGGAATACCACAGCACATCATCCGCGCGTTTGATCAGTCGGTTTTCGCGCACGCACAATTGCTTTCGTTCGCCCGAAGGATGCTGAACAATGGTCAGCCATTCACCTTCCAACGCCTTGCCCGGCACGTCCAGCAAAGGCAAAAATCCGTATTCCGAAAGCAACGTTCCGCCGTCTCGTGAACGCTCTTCGACGGCCACCACTGAAAAATCCAGTGCCGGAGAGGTGAAAAAAAGGCTCTGCGGAGCCAGCGCAAAACGAACAGGGCCGACGGGGTTGTCGTCCAGATCGGTCTCGTAATGAAACTGAGCTTCGGAGGCAATCGCGGCTGACGCATTGCCGAAAACATGGTTGTTGGTAATCAAAACTCCCGGCGCAATCAGAAACCCGGTTCCCCAGCCCAGATGCGCGCCGGACGAGTTGCGAATTTGGATGCGGGCAACGGAGCCGACAGCCACTTCGCCGCGCGCCAGATAACTTGCCGGTTGCAATTCATTCCCGCCCAGCAAGCGTTCCAGCGTTTGATCGGCAAGCCGACTGTCACCCAAAGCTTCCGTCAGGAAAAAATGCCGCCGGCGCACCTGCTCGTCGGTGACGAACTCTTTCGGAAGCTTGTCTTTTCTTTCGGCGATTAGGTCATCAATTTCCAGACCTGCCGCCCGTTGCATCGCTTTTCGGATTTGAGACTCGATGATGCTCATAAAATGGCCTCACAGTGTTACACGAGCCGGCTCAGCCCTTGCGGCTTTTGCCGGCTTTCTTGGCGCTTTTTTTCTTTGCCGGCGGTGCCGCGCCGATGGGATTGCCGTTGTTGTCGGTCTTGAATGTTTGCGATTGAAAGGCGAGGAAAAACGCGCGCCATTTGTCGCCGGGATATTCAATGAAAAGCGCGCCATCCTGAAACACCCCGTTATCTTTCTTCCATTTCCCGGAGTTCCCCTGATTCATGTGGATGTCGTGAATGCCGTTGCCCGGCTTGAACTTGAAGTATTTGTCGGCGGTGTTCTTTTCCGGCCCCCACTTTTCACCGAAGGCATAAAGCAGGGAGCCGGGTTCGGCCAGTGCTTTGATGATGGCGTCTTCGAGTTTGTCTTTGAGGTCATTGTCCGGGCCTTCGGATTCAGGCGGAACAGGTTTCATATTGGCGGGATTGACCAATCCTCCGCGAACGTAATCCTGCGCCAGCCCGCCGGGTTTCGAGGCGAGCTTTTTGTGGCCGGCGCTTAAGGCGCGCAATCCTGTTTTCATTTCAGCGGGAAGCGTCGTCGTGGTGGCGTACAACAAATCGGACGGCGCGTTCTGAGCGGCGGATTTCACGTTCACCGCTATTCGGTGCAGCGTGTTGCCCGCTTTGAGCAGTATTTGATAGTGGTCATCGTCGGCATTCCTCAAATGACCGATCACCGTTCCTTTGAGAACACCGTAGTTTTTGAGTGACATGTTGAAATCCTCCTATGGCAATCAGCGTTTGGCAGAGCTTGGTTGTTTGTGAATCTCGGCAGAGACAACTGAGCGAGAGCGAAAAGAACGGCGGGAATATACTCAAACTTCCAACAAAGACAATGAAAATCTTCGGATGCGCGCGGCAAAGTCCGAAATTATTCAGGCAATCGCGAACCGCGTCTTGCATCCTTGCGACGAACGCGAAGCACGGCGATTTTGGTTGAATGGTTGAATGGCGAGGGATCAATCACGGCAGCCGCAACGCGCGTGGCGTCGTAACCGGTGAAGTCTTCGGCCACCGGAATCAACTCTTCAATCGCCAGATAGCCGTCAGCGCAAACGTCTTCCAGCAAACGCAAATACTCCGCGCCGCTGACAAAGAGCGCATTGTTGACCGCCACCAGCCTGCCGCCGTCGGCAATGAGCGGGCGGACTTTGTTAATCAGCCGCGCATAATTCTTTTCCGCGTCCACCAAGCCTTTGCCCGTGGCGGCGAAAAACGGCGGGTCGAGCAACACGCAATCGAACAACTCTCCGGCGCGAATCAGACGGCTGACCAACGGCCAGAAATCGCCGGTTTGAAAGTCCTGTTTGCGAATCGGAAAACCGTTCAGCATGTAAGAAGTTTTCGCCACGTTCAAAAATGTGCGGTTCAAATCCAGATGCACGACTCGCGCAGCGCCCGCCGCCGTTGCCGCCACGCCCAGGCTGCCGGTGTAAGCAAAGGTATTGAGCACGCGCGCACCACCGAGGTTTTGCAAAATCCAAGCTCGCAGGTTTCGCGTGTCGAGGTAGAGACTGGCATCGCGATTCAGTAACAACTCGACGGCGTACCGCACGCCGTGTTCGCGGATTTTGCGATCCGGCGAATCGCCTGCCAGCAAAACGCCATTGCGCGCTTTGGCATCGGCGGCGTGATGCGATTTTAAAAGCGCCGCGTTCAGCCAGGACAAACGACTTTGATAAAAGGCTTGCGCCGCAATGACGGCGGCGCGGCTTTGTTCAGGCACTTCGGCGTAATCGTGCAGCACCAACGTTTGCGCATAAAGATCAACGGCCAGCGTCGGCCAGCCTTCGGCAAAGCCATTGAAAAGCCGGAACGCCGCTTCGTGGCGCGCATCGAACAACGAGTCGCGCGCGGACAAGGCTCCGGCGAGCAAGTCATCAAGTGAGTGAGTCATTCCAGCATTCTATAGCCTTCAAAAGAAAGAAGCGTGCTGCCTTTTCTTGAATGCCGACGGCTTTTTACGCAGCGCAAAAAAAGAGGCTGGGAAAACCATTGCAAGCTTTCCCAGCCTCTTTCAGATTTCGGAACAATCGTCCCGCGCGGTTAGAAGTTCAGCTTCAAGGCGAACTGCAATACGCGCGGAGCGAACGCCGCATTGATGACGCCGAATTGCGGGTCATTGATGTTTTGCGCCTGGCCGACGTTGAAGTTCGTTCGGTTGAAAATGTTGAATGCATCGGCGCGGAATTCCAGATTGAGGTTTTCCTTGATCGTCGTGCGTTTGATCAGACTCAGGTCAACGTTGGAAAACCACGGCCCGCTGACCGGCGTCAGTTGCAACGTTCCCAACTGGCCCGCGCCGGGGTTTTGTAGGAACTGGCTGTTGGCGAAACTGTCACTGTTGCCACCGGCGGGCGCGAGCAAACTGGGATCGAACAACAACACGCGGCCTTGCGAATCGCGGTAAACGCCGGTGCGTTTTTGCAGTTCGCTGACCGACAGCGTGGAAACAACGCTGTTTTTGGCCGAACGATTCACACGGTTGAGCGTGCCGCGTTGCGAAACGATGGAAATCGGTTCGCCCGATTGCAACCGCATGATGCCGTTCAAGCTCCAGCCACCCAGCAATCCGCCGGCAAACCCGCCGTTGAAAAAGCGTTTGCCGCGACCGAACGGCAGTTCATAAACGCCGTTGGCTTTGAACACGTGCGTGATGTCGTTGCCGATGCGCTGTTTTTCGACCGCTGTGCCTTTGCCTAAATCCAGGAAGCCTGAGAAGTTCGTTTGCCCGCCTTCAAAGTCGGTAAAGGCTTTGCTGAAAGTGTAGTTGCCCTGAAAATAAACGCCGTTGCGCAACCGCCGCCGTATTTCGGCCTGCAAACCGTGGTAAGTCGAAAACGATCCGTTGCCGATGTAATCGGCGACAAAAGCATTCGGATTGGCCGGCAGGAAAAAGCCCGGCGTCAGTTGCACGCCGAAGCCGTTCGACGGATCGAGGAAGAGATCGCGGTTCGCAACGTAAATCGCCGCCAGTTCGCCGACCTGCCCGGTGCGAATCAATTCCTGAATGTCAGGATCGTTCAGGAATGCGAAGCCGAAACCGAAGGGACGGAAGTCTCCTAGTTTTGGAAAAACCTGCAAAGCTTCGCCGACCGCCGGATCGCCGTTGGCAATCAGGTTGCGCTGTGCGCGTTGGAAATCAGTCAGGAAGCCGTTGTCGAAAACGCGCACCTGATTGATGTCAATGCCGCGCGTCAGCTTGACGCCGCGATTGCCCACGTAACGAACTTCGGCCACGGTGTCGCGCATGATTTCGCGCTCGAAGCTGAGGTTCCATTGCTGTACGTAAGGCGTTTTCAGCTTCGGATCAATCGTGAACAGCGCCGCTCCCGGATCGAGCGCAATGTTGTCGGCGATGTTACGCGGCACTTTGAATGTCGGCGGATCAATTCGGACGCGACCCGCGCCGTTCAAGGTTCCGGCGACATCCGGCAGCGTGATCGTTTGATTCAAGCCATCGTTGCCGGTCGTGGCGTTGAGCAACGTGGTGATGTTGTTGTCAATCACGTAAGAGATCGAATATCCCGCGCGAACAGCCATTTTCCCGTCGCCTTTGGGATCCCACGAAAAACTGATGCTCGGCGCGAAGTTATTGCGGTCGTCGTTGAAGTAAGAACGCCCGGTTCCCGAACCGGCGAAATCAATCACCGCATTCGGATTGCGCAAAACCGAAAGGTCTCCGACCGGCAACAGCAGCAAGCCGCGTTTTTCCGTCGGCACTGAGATGTATTCGTAACGCACTCCCAGGTTCAACGAAAAGTTCGGGCGCAAACGCCAGGTGTCGTTGGCGTAACCGGAGGCGGTGAAATACTGAAATTGTTGACGATTCGGCGCGCCCGGCACGAAGCCTGAAGTTCGGCTGCTGACATTGAACGTCTGCGTGGCTTCATCCACCACGCCATTCAGAACTGCCAACAAGTTGCCCGCGCGGGCGAAATCGTTGGCGCTGATGCCGGGAAACTGGCTGCGACGCAACGGATTACTGTTGCCGGTGCCGTTGTAACCGATGGTGTACTGCGGAACCGTGCCGGCCAAATCCGTCGGTTCAATGTAGACCCGGCGGTAATTGCCGCCGAAGCGGAACTGGTGCGCCCCCTTGGTCCAGACGGCGTTGTTGATGATTTCGTAATTGTCGGCTTTGCGACCCTGCGGCAGCGTATTTTGCACCGGCTCGGTAATCAACGGAAAGACGACGCGGTAGCCCTCCGCGAACTTTTCGTTGGTGAAGAAGCCGACGTTGTAATTGTTGAAGCCGAAACGCAGTTCATTGTTGAGCGTGGCGGTCGGCGTCCAGTTCCAGGCAAATGATCCGCGTGGACGTGCCGAATTTTGCCCGCCGCCCGGCAAGCCTGGGAACGGCTCTTCGATGGCATTGAACGGATCGTTGGGCAACAGGAAAGTGAAGCGGCTGTAAATGGCTTCAAACCGATGTTTGGCCGAAGCTTCGTAATCCACGCGGAAGCCCCACAAATCCGAATCGGTTCCTCCGCCAGTGTTGAAGCGAAAGCCCGCCACATTGGATTGCGCAGCCGCGCCTGCGCCGGCCAAATCGCCGTTGGTGAAATCGTTCGGCAGCGGAGTTTTCGCAATCAACCGCTGCGTGATCGGATCAAGCACACCTGCCGACCCGGCCAGCGTCAACAGATTCAAGGTTTGCAATTGACCGTTGTCCGCGCGGCGATAGGTGAAATTGCCGCTCCGCGCCGGCTGTGACAAAACATTGCGCAAAACGCTTTGTTGCTGGCGCAACCGCGTGCCTTCCCAGTAGCTGTAAAAGAAAAGCTTTTCAGTATCGAAGCCAACCGGCCCGAAAATCTTTTTCGGGAATTTGATCGGGCCGCCAAAACCGAAACCGAATTGGTTTTGAATCAGCTTTTCTTTGGGCACTCCCGTAGCGTTATTGAAAAAGGAATTGGCGTCGAAAACGTCGTTGCGATGAAATTCAAACAAACTGCCGTGATAGGCCGTCGAACCGCGCGGCGTAATCAGTTTGACCTGCGCCACGCCCAGACCATCGCCGGGGCCGCCGTTTTGCGTCGTCAAGGTGAACTCTTCCACGCTGACCACGCTGGGCGCGGCCACGCCGAAAAAGCTGTCTGTGCGAATGAAGTTGTCATTCATATTGACGCCGTCCCAGGTCAGGTTGGTGAAAGTTCCGCGCAACCCGTTGACGGAAGCTTCGCGATTGTCTCCGCTTTGATTAATGCCAGCTTGCAGGTTGGCCAGATCGAGTGGATTGCGGCCATTGAGCGGCAAATCGTTGATTTGCCGCGAAAGCACCGTGGTCGAAAGTTTGGCGTCTTCGGTATTGACTACGGATTGCGCTTCGGAGGCGCTGGTGGTGATGACTTCGGCGATTTCGCCGGTTTGCAGATCAAAATGAACCGTCGCCGGCGTCGCCACGTTGACCGTCACATTGTTGACTTCGGCGCGCTTGAATCCCGTGCGTTCGGCAGTCAGTTTGTAATTGCCCGCGCGTACATCTGCAAAGGCGTAAAAGCCCTGATCATTGGTCGTCGCTATGACTTCGCGCCGCGTTGAAAGATCAATCAGCATAACTTTCGCGCCGGCGACCAGCGCACCCGCCTGATCCTTGACCGTTCCGCTGACGGACGAATTCAGACTTTGTGCAAAGCCGATGGAAGCGCACAAAACGCAGAGCGCAGCGGCCAATGCCGACGCGATTCGATTCAGTTGGCGTTTTTCCTTCATTAAAACCCTCCTTGTATTCCGCCGCCTCAAATCGCGCGGAAACGCAAAGCAAAGCGATACGGAAAATTGACAATTCATTCAGCGATTTGACTTCCGAGCGATTCGCCGGCGGCAATTCTTGAATTGCGATCCAATGTAGACCTAAGCCGTCGGCACAGGCATTGGCGCAACCCGCATTCCAGCAAGCAGAATTTGAATCAGCGGCTGTGGCGCAAGGAGTTAGCGGTAGGAGCCGATCAAAGAGTTATCGGAAAAAGAGAATGCCGATGCTCAATTTACGAAAAATGTTATGGCAGGCATTCGACCGGCGGCGAACGCTCCGCTAAAGAACTGCGCGGCGCTGAAGATATTCAGTGAAAGCAGCGAATTGCCCGAATCAAAGCCTGATTTCCTTCCAGAAAAAGCTCCCAATGAACAAGCCGCTTTCCACAATCTTCATTCTTTCATCAAGAACTCCAAACAAGAAAAAATATATTCACTTGAGCCTTTTCCCGCCCAAATCGCGCATGAATTAGGCGAAGGCAAAAAGTAAAACCGATTGGAGTGCGGTCATCTCAAGAGGGAGTTATGGCAGAGCTGACGACAAAGTTGATGGAAGAATTGATCAGAATGATTGATGAGCAGCAAGCGCAAAGCCCGTCAGGCACGCGGCCTTTGCGCAGCCGCGCCACCACGCATTTGCGAAGGTCGCGCGCAACGAACGCATTTCCGGCGGCGCGGACGAACTTCGTGTTTGAAACGGACGAGGAAGCTGCTTTTGAAACAAAGCCGGAGCAGGCGCAAACGGAATTTTAGAGCAGGTTGCCAATGCCGCCCGCGCTTGAACACTATGCGTCAGGGCTAAGGATTAACCGTTTCGCTCACGGTGGTTGAGCGGGCGCTTTCATTGCCGTAAATGTCCACGGCGGTAATCTGATAAAAGTAGAGCTTGCCGACCTGCACGCGGTCGTCGCGGAAAGAAGCCGTGCGATGAAGCTGGGAATTGAGCTTGGCCCATTTTTCCAACGGCGCGTTTTCCTGCTCTGCGCGGTAAAGGTTATAGCCGGCAATATCCGTTTCCTGATTTAGCGGCCAGAACAAACTGACCATCCCGCCAATCGAAGCAATCGTCACAGGTCCAGGTGCAATCGGCGGAAAAGTGTCTTTCGGCGTATGCGCTAGCGGATGGCTTTCATTGCTTTCAATCGCCGCTGCCAAACTGGCATTGCCAGGCAAGAGCGACAACGCGCGTACCGTGTATTCATAATTCGCGCCGAATTGGAAATTGCGATCAATGAAGCGGGTGGCGGTCAGCGGGTCGGCATTGAGTTTGATGACGGAATCGCCCGCACGGCGATAAAGGTTGTAGCCCGCGACGTTAGCCGGCGTGACGCCGCTTTCATTAGCGGGAGGAGGCACCCAGTTCAGTTCAATCTGCTTTTCGCGTTGGACGACATTCAAGCCCGTTGGCGGCAGAGAAAGATCAAAAAGCGGCACAATCATCGCATAGTTCGACAAGTCGGCGGCCTGCCCGGCAGCATTCAATAACCGAATGGCATAACGGAACCGCATGTTGCGCGCATTGCTTTTCAGGTCGAGCGGGTCGCGGTATGTGATCGTGGAGGTTTTTTCGGGAATCTCCTGAATCGAAGTCAGCAAGCCGGCGCGCGATGAAAATGCTTCCGGTGTTAAGCCTTGCGGATCGTTTACGGATTCAATCAACCGATAAACATCTATGCGCTGTAATTTCGGAGAACGATTCGTCCGCACCAGCGGAAAACTCAGAATCAACTCAGTTCCCTGCTGCGCGACATTCAGCTCTTCGATAATTAACGGCGCGCGCGGAATCGGCGGCAACGGGTCGCCAACCTTGCCGCAGGCAGTCAAACACAATGCGATAAGCAAGAGTGCGGATTGCGGATTGCGGATTGCGGAGAGGAAAAAAGGATTGCCTCTTCCAACTATTCGTCGAAAAGGATTGATGACGATGGAGCAAATCCGCAATCCGCAATCCACAATCCGCAATCTAAAGGATGTACCGACTGAGGTCTTCATTCTTGACGATGTCCGCGAGTGTGTTTTGGATGTAGGCCGCGTCAATCCTCTGCTGTTTCTCTTTGAGGTCCGGCCCTTCAAAAGAAATTTCGTCGAGTACTTTTTCGAGAATCGTGTGCAATCGGCGCGCGCCTATGTCTTCGGTGGTTTCGTTGACCTTGAAGGCAAAGTTGGCCAGTTCGTCAATCGCGTCGTCTGTGAATTCCAGTTCAATGCCTTCGGTTTCCATCAGGGCTTTGTACTGTTTGACCAGCGCGTTTTTGGGTTCGGTCAGAATGCGTTTGAAGTCGTCAATGGTCAACGGCTGCAATTCGACGCGGATCGGAAAACGGCCCTGCAGTTCGGGAATCATGTCCGAAGGCTTCGAGACGTGAAACGCGCCGGCGGCAATGAACAAGATGTGATCCGTGCGAACCATGCCGTACTTGGTGTTGACCGTAGTGCCTTCGACAATCGGCA
>CAZRXE010000183.1:0-1971 GCA_964603695.1 uncultured Heliomicrobium sp. | reverse complement strand
CGCCACGCTGACCCTGCCGCAGTTGCGTTACCAAACTCTGGAGCAGGAGACTGAATTTTTCGCGCAGCTCAGGACGCGCTTGCTGGCGACGCCGGGCATCGAATCCGTCAGCGTGGCCGGCGGCGTACCTCCGCGCGGCGGAGGCATTACCTTCGATCTGCAAATCGAAGCCGAAGGGCGCGCTCCCGTCGCATCCAATTCTGAAATGGTGCTGCCGTTCAGCGACGTTGACGCGGATTACTTCCGTGCGCTGCGAATTCCCATCCTGCAAGGCCGCGCCTTCAACGCCGAGGATACCGTCAGCGCGCCGCCCACCATCATCATCAATGAAGAAATGGCTCGTCGTTATTGGCCGAACGAAAATCCCGTTGGCCAGCGTCTGCGGCTGCGCAAAACCGACAAGTGGTACACGGTGGTCGGCGTGGCGGGCGAAGTTAATCTGGGCAAGCCGGGCGACGGCTTCAGCAAGATGGAGGTCTATTACCCGTCGAGTCAGGAAACGCGGCGCTCCTTCCAGCGCACGCTGATTGTGCGCACTTCGGCGGAGCCTGAGAAATTCATCGCGGCAGTCAAAAGCAGCGTCTGGGCGATTGATAAAGATCAGCCGATTTACAGCATCAACACAGCCGAAACACTGCTCAGCGAATCGTTGGCCGAGCCGAGGTTTTATCTGTTGCTGTTCGGCGTTTTCGCCGGGGCGACGCTTGGGCTGGTGGCGCTGGGCATTTACGGCGTGATGGCTTATCTGGTCACTCAACGGCAGCACGAACTCGGCATCCGCGTCGCGCTCGGCGCGCAGCCGGGCGACGTGGTGCGGCTGGTCTTGCGAGACGCGATGGGATTGATCGCCGTCGGCCTGGGCTGCGGATTGCTGGCGGCGTTCGGACTGGGACGCTGGTTGAAAAACCTCCTTTACGAACAGAGCGCAAGCGATCCGCTGACCTTCGCCTTGATCTCGCTGTTGCTGGCTGCCGTGGCACTCGCGGCTTGCTGGATGCCTGCGCGGCGGGCTTCGCGCGTGGATCCGCTGGCGGCGCTCAGGAGCGAATAAGTGCGCGCTCAAAGAAATTCTGGTCATCTCTATGCGAAAGGAAAATTTATGCCGACCTTCATTTACGATTTGCGCAACGGCGCGCGGGTGTTGCTCAAACATCCCGGATTCACATTGATCGCCGTGCTGATGCTCAGCCTGGGCATTGGCGCGAACACGGCCATTTTCAGCGTGGTCAACGCCGTCTTACTGCGGGCCTTGCCGTATCAGGACGCCGAGCGATTGATGCGGTTGAATCCGACCAACACCAAAACCGGGCGCGTGGGCGCTGTCATTTCGCCGTTGAACTTTCTGGATTGGCGCAGCCGCAATCAGTCGTTCGAGTTCCTGGGCGGGTATTCCGACAAAGTGCCCTACAACCTCAGCACGAGCGGCGAACCAGTACGCGTAACCGGCACGATGATCTCAAACACCCTGCTGCCCGCGCTTGGTGTGCGTCCGAAGCTGGGGCGCAACTTTCTGCCGGAAGAAGATCGTCAGGGCGGCGCGAATGTCGCGTTGCTCAGCCACGAACTTTGGACGCAACGCTTCGGCGCGAATCCGAACATTGTGGGACAGACCATTACGCTCGACAGCCGGTCGCATACGGTGGTCGGCGTGATGCCGCCCGCGTTTTCCTTTCCTGACCGCGTGACGGCGGTGTGGGTTCCGTTCGGCGCTGTTTATGAAGACAGCGGACGCGGCAACTTCTTTGTCGAAGTCATCGGCAAACGCAAAACCGGCGTGACGGCGGCGCAAGCTCAAACCGACATGAGCAACATCGCGGCGGCGCTGGCGCGGGAATATCCGCAGGTCAACACTGACAGCGGCATTCAGATTTCGCCTTTGCAGGAAGAACTGACGGGCAAGGTGCGCTCGCTGTTGCTGACCCTGCTCAGCGCAGTGGGATTCGTCCTGCTCATCGCCTGCGCCAACGTGGC
>CAZRXE010000182.1:0-1612 GCA_964603695.1 uncultured Heliomicrobium sp. | reverse complement strand
AGCGGGAACGGCAACGGCACGGTCACGTTTTCGATTGAGCCAAACCCGACCACCAATCAACGCAGCGGCATCATTACTGTCGGCGGGCAAAGCTTCAACATCACGCAGGCCGGTTTGGTATTGAATCCGCCGCCAACTCTGAGCAGCGTCGCGCCTACTTCCGTTGCGGGAGGAGGCGCAGCGTTCACTTTGTCGGTCAGCGGCGCGAACTTCGTGCAGTCTTCGGTTATTCAATGGAATGGCGAAAATCGTCCGACGGTTTTCGTCAGCGGCGGGCAATTGAACGCGCAAATTTCAGCCAGCGACATTGCCGTTGCGGGCACCGTCAAGATAGCCGTTTTCAATCCCACGCCGGGCGGCGGACGTTCGGCGGAACTGCCGTTCAGTGTTACTTGCGGTTACACGGTTCAGCCGACCGCCCAGGACTTCGCGCCGGCTGGTGGGAGTGGAACGGTCAGAGTCAGCGCGCCGGCGGGCTGCGCGTGGACTGCCGTCAGCAATGTTCCCTGGATCAAGATTGTTTCCGGCGCGAATGGCTCCGGCGCGGGCGACGCTGTTTTTTCAGTCGAAGCCAACACGGGAGCCGCGCGCACCGGAACGCTGACCGTTGCCGGAGAAGTTTTCACCGTCAGGCAGGATTGCATAGTCACTGCGATTTTGATGCAACCCGTCGGGCAAACGGTTTGCGCAGGCGCGCCCGTCACGCTTTCGGTGGCGGCGACAAGTGCGCTGCCTGTCAGTTATCAATGGCGCAAAAACGGCGTCAATCTTCCGGCAGCCACCAGCGCCAATTTCACGATTGCCTCGGCGTCGGCCAATGACGCGGGCGATTACAGCGTGGTAGTTGCGGGAGCCTGCGGCACAGTCACTTCCAACGTCGCGACATTGATCGTCAACACGCCGCCGGTGGTTACCTCGCAACCCGTCAACCAAATCGCGCCGCCCGGTGCCAGCGTCACTTTTACAACTGCGGCGACGGGCAATCCAACGCCGACTGTGCAATGGCAGGTCAGCGCGGACGGTGTGAATTTCAGCAATCTTCCCGGCGCGACCGGTTCAGTTTTGACGCTACCGAACCTGACGCTGGCCTTGAACGGCAATCGTTACCGAGCGGTTTTCGTCAACACCTGCGACAGGGTTACAACCAATGTCGCGACGCTGACAGTGGCCTGTCCGAACATCACGCTTAATCCGACGAGCCTGCCAGCGGCGACGGTCGGATTGCCTTACAACCAGCCCATCACCGCCGGCGGAGGTTCCGCGCCTTACAGTTTCAGCCTCAACGCGCAAATACCCGGATTGAGTTTGAGCGCGTCCGGCGCTTTGACCGGCACGCCGACGCAAAGCGGAGCGTTTTCTTTCAGAGTGACCGCCACGGACGCCAACGGTTGCACGGCCAGCCGCGATTACACGCTGACGGCGAGCTGCATATACGACATTGCGCCGCAGGAACAGGGCTTTGCTGCCGGCGGCGGCAACGGCAGCGTGACTGTGACCACTGCCGGCGGATGTGCTTGGCAGGCGGTCAGCAATGTTTCGTGGATCAAAATCACTTCCGGCGGGGGATCCGGGCCTGGAATCGTGACCTTCACCGTTGAGGCCAATACCGAAT